>JAIOQK010000454.1 GCA_021413425.1 Mycobacterium sp. | reverse complement strand
CGTCGCGGTTCCCGGGAGAACAACTCGAAGGTGCGGTGCTCCGGCACGAAGACGTCCACCACGTTGTAGTCGTACGAGCCGGTGCCCTTGAGCCCCTGCACATGCCAGCCGTCGGTGAAGGTGACCTGCTCACGCGGGATGATGGCGACAGCCATGACCGGCATGCCGTTGTCCATCATGCGCGGCTGGCCGTCGCACATCGGCATGAAGCCCGCGGCGACGTACTGGGAGTGCCCGGTGCCGGAGCCGAAGTTCCACGCCCCGGTCAGCCGGTATCCCCCGTCGACGATCACGCCCTGGCCCAGCGGTGCGAATTGACCGCCCATCGTGACCTGGTTGTCGTTGCGGGAGAACACCTCCGCGAATCCCTCATCCGGCAGGTAGCAGGCCGCGGCCAACACCGACGGGAAGTTCGCGATGCCGATCCACCCGAACGAGCCGTCCTGCCAGGCCATTTCGATCCAGGTCTCGATCATGGCCGCGAGGTCCGGTTCGTCGCCGCCGGCTTCGCGGGGGTTGAATGCCGTCATCAGACCGCTGGCCCACAGCGCGTCCACGATCGGCGGTGACATCGTGCGCAGCCGTTCGGACTCCGCGGCCTCGGCGGCGACGACGTCGCGCAGCCCGCGGGCCCGCTCGACCACTGAGCTGTCGATCACACCTGATGTCATGAGTCCTCCATCTGTATCACCGGCGGTTCAGCCCCCGGCAAGTCCCAACATATCCGTCACTCCATGGTCGCGGCCAGCGGTGTAACCACCGTCCACCGCAATGGCCTGCCCGGTGACAAATGAGGCGTCCGCCGACAGCAGGAAGGCCGCCACGGCGGCGATCTCGTCGGGCCTGCCGCGACGGCGCAGCGCATGTTCGTGGGTGACACCGGCCTTGACCGCCGCCATCTCCGGACTCGACAGGACCGCATCGAGCATCGGGGTGTCGATGAAGCCCGGACAGATCGCGTTGCACCGAATGCCGCTGGGGCCGTAGTCGATGGCGATGTTCTTGGTCAGCAGCACCACACCGCCTTTGGCGGCGTTGTAGCAACTTCCCCCGGCTGTGCCTTCCAGGCCCTCGACGCTGGACAGGGTGACGATCGAGCCGCGCTCACCGTTGACCGGTTCCTGGGTCAGCATGATCGCGACGGCGGCCTTGGCGACCAGGAACGTCGCGGTCAGATTGATGTTGATCACCCGCGCCCACTCCTGCGCGTCGAGCATGTGGATCGGCCCGCCGCCGGGTACCCCGGCCGAATGCACCACACCGGCCAGCCGGCTCGGCACCGCGGCGAAGACGGCCGACACCGCAGCCTCGTCGGTGACATCGGCGGGGATGAAGGTGAATCCTTCGGCACCGTGCAGTTCGTCAGCCGGGGCGATATCGCAGCCCACGACCCACGCGCCGTCGGCGAGCAGCCGGCGTGCAGTGGCCAGTCCGATGCCTGACGACACCCCGGTCACCACCATGGTCAGCCCGTCGAATCGGCTCATGCAAGCAGGCCCTTCAACGCATCGCGCGTGGCGGAGATCTCCTCGGGTGTCTCGCCGAACTCCACGGCGGCGAAGTCGGTGACGCCTATGTCGGCCAGCGCCCCGACCCGATTGCGGACCTCCTCGGTGTTGCCGATGATGGCGATGTCAGCGGGGCCGGCCACGCCCTCACGGTCGAGCATCGCCCGGTAGCTGGGCAGCGCGCCGTAGGCCGCGAACGTCTCCGCAGCACGAGCCGCCGCGGCTTCGGTGTCGTTGGTGACGCAGACCGGCAGTGCGGCGATCACCCGGGGTGCCGGGCGACCGAATTCCTCGGCGGCCCTGGTGATGGTCGGGATGGTGTGCGCGGCCAGGGTGGCCGGGCCGGTGCACCAGGTCAGCGTTCCGTCGGCCAGCGCGGCCGTGACGCGCAGCATCTGTTCGCCCAGTGCGGCCACCACCACGCTGAAACCATTCGATCCCTTGGCGCTGATGCCGGCATGCACCTTGTACATCTCGCCGTCGAAGTTCGCGGGCTCATTGCGCGATAGCGGCATCAGAACGCTCAGATACTCGCGCAGGTGGCGCACCGGCTTGTCGTAGCTCATTCCGAACATGTTCTCGATGACGATCTTGTGGCTCAGCCCGATGCCCAGGGTGAAGCGGTTTCCGGATGCGGCCGCCACGGTGTGGGCCTGCTGGGCGATCGCATGCGGGTGACGCGGGAACGTCGGCACCACCGATGTGCCCAACTCGATGCGGGGCACCCGGGTGCCCACCACCGCCAGCGCGGTCAACGCATCGTGGCCGAAGATGTGGGGCGCCCAGTACGCGGCGAAACCGTCCCGTTCGGCCGCCGCGGCCTCGGCCACCATGTCGTCGATCGTTCCGGTG
>JAIOQK010000453.1 GCA_021413425.1 Mycobacterium sp. | reverse complement strand
AACTGGTAGAGCAGCGGCTGGAACAGATGGCTGGTGGTCTTGGCGACCACGGTGACGTCGACGTCGGCACGCTTGAGGGCCTTGGCCGCGTTCAGGCCGCCGAAGCCGGAGCCGATGATGACGACCCGATGGCGCCGGGCGGCGGTGCTGGGACTGGTCATGGGCGAAACGCTACCGCCGACGGAGCCCGCAGGCAGGCCGGTCAGCCGAAGTTCTCCTGCCGTTAGCATTGGCGGTCGACATGAGCTCACATCTGGCCGCCGTCGCCACCCTGGCGCTGGCGATCTTCCTCAGCCCGGAGACGCTGGTGCTGGGTCTGATCATCGCCGGGGACCGCCGCAACCCGCGGCTGGCGTCGTTCGGATTCGCCCTCGGCGGGATCGCCGGCATCACGTTCGCCACCGGTATCGGCCTGGCGATCGCCCACGCCTCCGAAAAAGACCCGGTGGCCGACCACCACGGCTCATGGCCAGGCTTCGTGGTCCGGGTGATCATTGCCGCCGTCCTGCTGGCGATCGGGCTGAGCCGCGCGGTCAACGCCGCGCGGCACAAGCCGATCCCCGATATCGCCGAGTCGGAGCACCAGCCCAGCGGAATGCGCATCGCGCTGACGAAGCGCTTCCCCGGCGCCATGCGGATGGTGGAACCCGGTCTGGAACTCTCGCCGCGCCGGAGCCTGCTGCGCGGGTTCGCGGGCGGATTCGCGATGTGCGGCCTGCACCCCAAGGTCTTCCCGATCGCCATCGCCGCCGGACACCAGATCTCCCAGATCGACGCCCCCGGTCAGCGCGGCCTGGCGGTGCTGGTCTTCGCGGTGATCGCCGTGATCCCCGCCCTGCTGCCGGCCGTCATCGACGTCGTGCGACCCGGTGCCGCCAACCGGATCAAGGACGGCTACGAGCGCATCATGAAGGTGCACGGCCGGTGGGTCACCGCGGCGCTGCTGCTCGCTGCGGCGGCCTTCGTCGCCCACAACGCGTGGGAGAAGTTCCCCGGCCGCTGATCCTCGGCGCGCATCAACCGCCTTCGGGTGCCAGCTCGTTCATCGCCGGGAACAGCGCCCGGACCGGAGCAACCCAGTTCGCCGCCCGGTCGGCGGCATCGGAGTTGACCCCGCCGCACTGCGATCCGTGCAGCGCCATATCGGCGCCGCCGGCACCTGCGACGGTGATCATGAACGATGTGCCACCGGTGCAGCCCTGCGCCGGCTCAACGATCTCCAGGCCCACCACATCGGGATAGGACTGCGCCACCGTCGCCCATGCGTCGTCGGTCATCGGCGCCGTGCGATCGGCCAGGATGTCGCCATAGCTGTCGACGACGATCCGCGCACCCGCGCGGTCGAACGTCAGCACGAAACTGCGGTGATAGGGCGGCGGCACCGACGAATCGTGGAATTCGTAGGTGATGGTGGCCCCCGGTGGCAGATCAGTCACGCCCGTCATTGTCACCCGAGGCTGCCGCAGGGGGCGGCACAAACCCCCGACTTGTAACCTCGAAGCATGATCGGATCGCCCGGGTTGCCCCCCGGGCCGCCGCTGCCCCGCACGGCGCAGATGGCACTGATGCTGCGGTACTGGCCGCGGTTCATCGCGGCCTGCCGGCGGCGGTACGGCGCTGTGTTCACCGTGCGGATCGCCGGACTCGGTCCGGTGGTGTACCTCGCCGACCCGGCCGACATCAAGTGCGTGTTCGCCGGCGACCCGGCGATCTACCGCGCCGGGCAGGCCAATTCGGTGCTGAGCGGACTGCTCGGTGACAGTTCGGTGCTGGTGATCGACGGCGACGTCCACCGCGACCGGCGCCGGCTGATGATGGCGCCGTTCGCCCGCGAGGCCGTCGCCCGCCAGAGCGATCTGATCGCCGAGATCGCCGCGGACAACATCGCGGGCTGGCCGGTGGGCGAGGACTTCCCGGTCGCACCGAAGATGGCGCAGATCACCCTGGAGGTGATCCTGCGGACCGTGATCGGCGCCAGCGACCCGGACCGCCTGGACGCGCTGCGCGCGATCATGCCGCGGCTGCTGCGGCTGGGCCCGTGGTCCACCCTGGCCATCGCCCGCCCGCATCTTCAGCACCGCCGGCCATGGCGGTATCTGCGCCGCCGTATCGAGGCGGCCGACGCCCTGCTGTTCGCCGAGATCGCCGAGCGCCGGGCCGATCCGCGGCTGGCCGATCGCACCGATGCGCTGGCCATGCTGGTGCGCGCCGCGCAGGAAGACGGCCGCCACATGAGTGATGTGGAGCTGCGCGATCAGCTGATGACCCTGCTCGCGGCCGGGCACGACACCACCGCCACCGGGCTGTCGTGGGCATTGGAACGGCTCACCCGTCATCCGGATGTGCTCGCCGACGCCGTCGCCGCAGCCGAGTCCGGCGACGACGACTATCTCGACGCGGTCGCCAAGGAGACCCTGCGCATCCGTCCGGTCGTCTTCGACGTCGGGCGGGTGCTCACCGCGCCGGTCGATCTGGCCGGCTACCGGCTGCCCGCCGGTACCACCGTCGCCCCCGGCATCGGGTTGGTGCATGCCTGCCCGGCGGTCTACGAGCACCCGGAACGGTTCGAGCCGCGGCGCATGCTCGGCGCCACGCTGTCTCCCACCACATGGCTGCCGTTCGGCGGTGGCAACCGCCGCTGCCTGGGGGCGAACCTGGCGATGGCCGAAATGCGCATCGTGCTCGCCGAGGTGCTGCGCCGCGTCGAACTGGCGGCCGGCACCGGGGCAACCGGCGAGCGGCAACGGGTGCGCGGTGTCATCCTCGCGCCGCATCGGGGCGCGCGGATCAGGGTGCTGTCCCGGACCCCGGTGTTAACACTGCAGAGCCGTCCGGCGACAAAGGGTTGACGTTCGGCGCAACTTTAAAAACTCCAGCACCACCAGTAACTGCGAGCACAATGCGCAAAAGCGCGCACAACGAGCACTTCGCGGGTAGCGCGCACAAGCACGACATGGGGTTTTGCCGGCCTTACGTTCATATCAACGCCGGAACTGCCGGCAGCGTAAGGAGTGCGAAATGGTCGCCATCGGTTCTATCAACGGCTGGACCCCCGGCCGCGGGCCGGTCATCACCTGGACCGCCTCACCGGCGAGCCGCGAGATCATGGCACGCGCCCCCTTCGACCCCATGCCGGCCAGCTTCCAGCAGGCCGACCACCTTCAGACCGCTCGCAAGGCGAAGGCGGCCGGGCGCGACGTGCCCCGGTTGATCATGTCCGCCTGGGACGTCGACGGCTGGTGCGACGTGGCCGCGATGACCGAGGCCATCAACACCCACATCCGTCGCCACGACACCTACCACTCCGCGTTCGACGTGACCGAAGGTTCGGTCACCCGCCGGACCGTCGAGGACCCCGAGCTCATCGAGTTCCTCCCGACCGCCCTGGGCTTCATGGAGCAGGACGAGATCCGGGCGCTGGCGCGCACCGCGACGCCGAACACCCTGGAGTGGGATTGCTTCACCTTCGGCATCGTCCAGAAGGCCGACCACTTCACCGTGTACGCCAACATCGATCACCTGCACACCGACGGTATGTCGGCCGGGCTGATCTACCGTGACATCCACCTGACCTATCAGGCCCTCGTGCACGACGTGCCCAGCACGCTGCCCTCGACCGGTGGCTACCGCGACTTCGCCGCCCGTCAGCGGCTGCAGGTCGAGGCCATGACCGCCGACTCGCGTCCGGTCAAGGACTGGGCCGAGTTCGCCCGCGAGGCCGACGGCGCGTGGCCGGCGTTCCCCCTGGGCCTCGGCGACGCGGCCAACACCGCCGGCGGCGTGCTCACCGTCGAGCTGCTCGACGCCGACGAGACCGAGGCGTTCGACACCGCGTGCCGCGCCGCCGGCGCCCGGTTCAGCGGTGGCGTGATGGCGTGCGCGGCGATGGCCGACCGCCACTTCACCGGCGCCGAGACCTACCACACCTACACCCCGTCGGACACTCGCTCCCGCGAGGTCGAGGCGCACAGCGCCGGCTGGTACGCCAGCCTGTTCCCGGTGTCGGTGCCCGTCCACGAGGACGACTTCGCGCGCACCGCGCGGGCGGCGCAGAAGTCCTTCGACGCCAACAAGCACCTGTCGGCGATCCCGTTCACGCGGGCCCTGGACATGGTGGGCACCGACGAGCTGGGCGTGACCCTGCCGACCGGGCCGTCGATGATGGTCTCGCTGATGGACTTCCGTCAGATGGCCGACGCCGACGCCAGCCGCCTGGGCCTCTACCTGGACAACCTGTCGC
>JAIOQK010000005.1 GCA_021413425.1 Mycobacterium sp. | reverse complement strand
GCCGCTCCGGCCGCCATCACCGCACGGCCGGTCGCGGTGGAACCGGTGAACGACACCATGTCGACGCGGGGATCGCTGGACAGCATCGCACCGACCGCATGGTCGTTGGAGGTGACGATGTTGAGCACCCCGGGCGGCAGGTCGGTGTGCTGGGCCAACTCGCCGAGAATCGCCGCGCACCAGGGGGTGTCGGGTGCGGGCTTGAGGACGATGGTGTTGCCGGCGCCCAGCGCGGGGCCGATCTTGGCCAGGTTGATCTGGTGCGGGAAGTTCCACGGGGTGATCGCACCGACGACTCCGACCGCCTCGCGGACCAGGGCGCGCCGGGTCGGGATACCCATCGGCTTGGCGTCGGGCAGTTCGGTGCGCCACGGGTAGGACTCGGCGGTGTCGGCGGCGAAGGCGAGGTCATCCACCGGGCCTTCGAGCTGGGCCATCGCCGTGAGCATCCGCGGAGCGCCGACCTCGGCCATGGTGATTTCACGCAGTTCCTCGACGTGCTCGCGCATGGCTTCCCGCAATTGCCGGATGCAGCGCACCCGCAATTCGGTGTTGGTGGACCAGTCGGTGGTGTCGAAGGCGCGCCGGGCGGCGTCGATGGCGCGGCTCATATCGTCGGCATCGGCATCGGCGGCGGTGCCGATGACTTCCTCGGTGGCCGGGTTGACCGTGGGGAAGCGCCCCGCGCCGCCGGCCACCAGGTGGCCGTCGATGAACAGATCACTGGTGCGATCGGCTGCTATGGCCATCGGTGACTCCCTGCGAACCGTAGTTGGACACCTGTCCGGTAATGCCGATTCGAACGATAGCGGGGCGCACCGTCGGGTTGCAAGGGCCGCCCCCACCGGCGACGAGTTCAGCCAGGTTTTTTGTCGGCCGCCCTTGCATCCCGCGCGGATCCGACCGTACGGTGGACATGTGTCCAGTGACGGCGTGGTGACGGCCCCCGAACGGGCTGAGTCGACCCGTCGGCCGCGGCAGGAGGAGACCGTCCGCAAGTTGGTGGTCGCCGCGCTCGAGACGCTGCGCGAATCCTCCTACGCCGACCTCACCGTCCGCGGGGTGGCGGCCCGGGCCCAGGTCGCACCGGCCACCGCCTACACCTATTTCTCCTCGAAGAACCACCTCGTCGCCGAGGTGTACCTCGACCTGGTGCGGCAGGTGCCCTATTTCACCGACGTCAACGACACCCGAGTCAATCGCGTGCAGCAGGCGCTACGCAGCCTGGCACTGGTGGTCGCCGACGAACCGGAGGTGGCAGCCGCCTGCACCACCGCGCTGCTGAGCACCGATGCCCCAGTGGCCCCGGTGCGCGAGCAGATCGGCGCGCAGATACACAAGCGGATCAAATCCGCGCTCGGACCCGAGGCCGACGCCCGCACGGTGTCCGCACTGGAGATGAGCTACTTCGGGGCGCTGGTACACGCCGGCAGCGGGGTGCTGAGCTACCGCCAGATCATCGATCGGCTCGGTTATGTGGTCGGGCTCATCCTCAACGAGGACCAGACCCGGTGACTGCCGACATCGTCGACCCGGTGCTCGACCCCTACGACTACCACTTTCACGAGGATCCCTACCCGTACTACAAGCGGCTGCGCGACGAGGCGCCGCTGTACCGCAACGAGACGTTGGACTTCTGGGCGCTGACCCGCCATGCCGACGTGCACCAGGGCTTCCGGAACAGCACCGCACTGTCGAACAAGCTGGGCGTATCACTGGATCCGATCTCCCGCACGCCGGAGGCCTACCGGACCATGTCGTTTCTGGCGATGGACGATCCCGGCCATCTACGGCTGCGGACCCTGGTGTCGAAGGGTTTCACACCGCGGCGGATCCGCGAGTTGGAGGCCCGGGTTGCAGAACTGTCCGCCGAGCACCTCGATGCCGCTCTAGAGAGCGAATCCTTCGATTTCATCACCGATTTCGCCGGCAAGCTGCCGATGGACGTCATCTCGGAGTTGGTGGGCGTCCCCCGGGGGGACCGCGATGAATTACGCGCACTGGCCGACGCGGTGATGCACCGCGACGACGGCGTCACCGATGTTCCGCAGGCGGCCCTGGTCGCGGCGATGGATCTGCTGGTGTACTACGCCGACATGGTCAGCCAGCGGCGCAAGACACCCACCGATGACCTGACCAGCGCGCTGCTGGAGGCCGAGATCGACGGCGACCGCCTCGGTGATGACGAGATCATGGCCTTCCTGTTCCTGATGGTGGTGGCCGGCAACGAGACCACCACGAAGCTGCTCGGCAACGCGGTGTACTGGGCCGCACGCAACCCCGACCAACTGGCCGGCATCTTCGCCGACCCGGCGCTGGTCACGCCGTGGATCGAGGAGACCCTCCGGTACGACACCTCCAGTCAACTGCTCGCCCGGGTGGTCGCCGAGGACATCGAGTTCCACGGCACCACACTGCATCCCGGCGACACCCTGCTGCTCTTGCCAGGCTCGGCGCACCGCGACGAGCGGGTCTTCGAGCGCCCCGACGAATTCCGCATCGATCGCGAAATCGGCTCCAAACTCTTGAGCTTCGGAAGTGGCGCGCACTTCTGCCTCGGCGCGCATCTGGCCCGGATGGAGGCCCGCGTCGCACTGACCCAACTGGTCGAGCGCATCGCTGGTTACGAGGTCGACGAGCCCGGTGCGGTTCGGGTGCACTCCAGCAGCGTGCGCGGCTTCGCCGAACTTCCTGTCACAGTGACGATGCGCTGATGCCCCGATTCGACCCACACCCCGCCCGACGGCCCGCACTGATCGCCGGCGCCTCGTCGGGCATCGGCGCCGCCACCGCCACAGAACTCGCCGGCCGCGGCTTCCCCGTCGCACTCGGCGCGCGTCGGGTGGACAAGTGCGAAGAGATGGCCGCGCAGATCCGCGCCGACGGCGGCGAGGCGATCGCCCTGCCACTGGACGTCACCGATCCCGATTCGGTGAAAGCCTTCGTGCGCAGCGCCACCGCGGAACTCGGCGATATCGAGGTACTCGTCGCCGGTGCGGGCGACACATTCTTTGGCCGACTGCATGAGATCGACACCGATGAGTTCGAGGCGCAGATCCAGATCCATCTGATCGGCGCCAACCGGCTGGCCACCGCCGTGCTGCCGGGAATGGTGCAACGCCGGCGCGGTGACGTGATCTTCATCGGATCCGACGTCGCACTTCGCCAGCGTCCGCACATGGGCGGCTACGGGGCAGCCAAAGCCGGACTGCTGGCGATGGTGACCAACCTTCAGATGGAACTGGAGGGCACCGGTGTGCGGGCGTCGGTGGTGCATCCCGGGCCCACCCAGACCGGCATGGGCTGGAACCTGCCGCCGGAGTCCATCGCGCCGGCGCTGCAGGACTGGGCGAAGTGGGGCCAGGCCCGGCACTCCTATTTCCTGCGGGCCGCTGATCTGGCCCGCGCCGTCGGATTCGTTGCCGAAACCCCGCGTGGCGGCGTGGTGATCTCCATGGAACTGCAACCCGAGGCACCGCTGTCGGATGGCCCGGCTAAGGCTCAGCAGCTGAAATACCCGGAGGAATCGTGACAGCTCGGTGCAAGGAAGTGCAGCGCGTCTCCGGCGGCGAGGACGAACACGGCCACCTCGAGGAGTTCCGCACCGACCCGATCGGGTTGATGCAGCGGGTCCGCGCGGAATGCGGCGATGTCGGCTCCTTCCAGTTGGCCAGCAAAAAGGTGATCCTGCTGACCGGTGCGGAGGCGAACGAGTTCTTCTTCCGCGCTGCCGACGAGGACCTCGACCAGGCGCAGGCATACCCGTTCATGACACCGATCTTCGGCAAGGGTGTGGTGTTCGACGCCAGCCCCGAGCGCCGCAAGGAGATGCTGCACAACTCCGCACTGCGCGGCGATCACATGAAGAGTCATGCGGCCACCATTGAGCGCGAGGTGCACCGCGCCATCGAGAACTGGGGCACCGACGGGGAGATCGACCTACTGGACTTCTTCTCCGAGCTCACCATCTACACCTCGACGGCGTGTCTGATCGGGGCTAAGTTCCGCGACCAACTCGACTCACGCTTCGCCGAGTTCTACCACCAGCTCGAACGCGGCACCGACCCGCTCTGTTACGTCGACCCCTACCTGCCGATCGAGAGCTTCCGCATCCGCGACGAGGCCCGAGTCGGCCTGGTCGCCCTGGTGCAGGAGATCATGAATCAGCGGATCGCCAACCCACCCACCGACAAGACTGACCGCGACATGCTCGATGTGCTGGTGTCGATCACCGACGACGACGGCAACCTTCGGTTCTCCGCCGACGAGGTCACCGGGATGTTCATCTCCCTGATGTTCGCCGGCCACCACACCAGTTCGGGCACCTCGTCGTGGACGCTGATCGAACTCCTTCGCCACCCGCAGATCTACGCTCAGGCGCAACAGGAACTCGACGATCTCTACGCCGACGGCCAGGAGGTGAGTTTCCATGCGCTGCGACAGATCCCAGTCCTGGAGAACGTGCTCAAGGAGACACTGCGGCTGCACCCGCCACTGATCATCCTGATGCGCGTCGCCCAGGGCGAGTTGGAGGTGGCCGACCATGCCATCCATGACGGCGACTTCGTCGCCGCCTCCCCCGCCATCTCCAATCGCATCGCCGAAGACTTCCCCGACCCCGAGGCGTTCGACCCGACCCGCTATGACAAACCCCGCGAAGAGGACGTCATCCACCGCTGGACGTGGATCCCCTTCGGCGCCGGCCGGCATCGCTGCGTGGGGGCGGCGTTCGCCACTATCCAGATCAAGGCGATCTTCTCGGTTCTATTGCGCGAGTATGAGTTCGAGATGGCACAGCCGGCCGACAGCTACCGCAACGACCACTCGAAAATGGTGGTGCAGCTGGCCCGACCCGCCCGTGTCCGTTACCGCCGGCGCGCCGGCTAGGGGTATCGGATGGGCGGCTACCGCGTCGAGGTCGATCTGGATCTGTGCCAGGGCCATGCCATGTGCGAGGTCGAGGCGCCCGACTACTTCCGCGTGCCTAAACGCGGCACCGTGGAGATCCTCGACGCCGAGCCGCCGGATGCGGCCCGAGCCGAGATCGAACAAGCGGTTGAGAGCTGCCCCACCCGAGCCCTTGTCATCATCGAGAAACCTGTCATCACCGAGAAAGAGGATTAGATGGTCGCGCTACCCCGTGAGCAGATGGAAGACTTTGTGCAGCGTTGGCTGGAGGTCAACGCTGAGGCGGAGCGCCAAGGCGACTGGAGCGCATTAGCGGACTTCTACGCCGACGACGCCACCTACGGCTGGAACATCGGTCCGAAAGAAGACGTCATGTGTGTCGGCCGCGACGAGATCCGCGACATCGCCCTCACGCTGGAGATGGCCGGGCTCGAGGGGTGGAGCTACCCCTACCAGAAGGTGATCATCGACGACCGTATCGGCGAGGTGGTCGGCTTCTGGAAGCAGATCGCCGGCGACGCCGACGGGGACGACAGGGAGGTCTACGGCATCGGCGGCAGCTGGTTCCGGCTCAACAGCGCCGGCCTCATCGAATGGCAGCGGGACTTCTTCGATTTCGGCCACGTGCAGAAGCTGTACCTGGAGATGATCAAGGCCGGAAAGCTGTCGGCGGGTATGCAGCAGCGCATCGAGCGCAGCCTGGCCGGCGAGAAACTGCCCGGCTACTACCCCATCGGGGAAGCACCTGCGCCCATCTGGTGACTCGACACCTGTCAGGTCATAGGATGACCCCAACGTGATCAAGACCACGTTCTCGATCGACCACAGTTATTACTTGACGCCAAGCGGAGGTTTGCAGTGAAGACAAAAGGTGCGCTCATCTGGGAGTTCAACCAGCCGTGGTCGATCGAGGAGATTGAGATCGGCGACCCGCAGCCAGGCGAGGTGAAGGTCCAGATGGAGGCCTCCGGCATGTGCCACTCCGATCACCACCTGGTGACCGGCGGCATCCCGATGCTGGGCTTCCCCGTTCTGGGCGGACACGAGGGCGCTGGCATCGTCACCGAGGTCGGCGAAGGCGTTGAAGGTGTGGCGCCGGGCGACCACGTGGTGATGTCGTTCATCCCGTCCTGCGGCAAATGTCCGTCGTGTCAGGCCGGCCTGCGCAACCTCTGCGACCTCGGTGCGGGACTGCTTGGCGGCCTCGCCATCGCCGACGGCACGCACCGCATCACCGCCAAGGGGCAGCCGGTGTTCCCGATGACCCTGCTCGGCACCTTCTCGCCGTACATGGTCGTCCACGAATCCTCGGTGGTGAAGATCGACCCGTCCATCCCGTTCGAGGTGGCCTGCCTGGTCGGCTGCGGTGTCACCACCGGATACGGATCAGCCACCCACACCGCGCAGATCAAGCCCGGCGAGGACGTCGCCGTCGTCGGTGTCGGCGGAGTCGGCATGTCGGCCCTGCAGGGCGCGGTCATCTCCGGCGCGCGCTACATCTTCGTCATCGAACCAGTGGAGTGGAAGCGCGACGCCGCGCTGAAATTCGGGGCTACTCACGTCTATCCGGACATCGAGACCGCCATGATGGGCATTGCCGAGGTGACGCAGGGCTTCATGGCCAAGAAGGTCATCGTCACCGTCGGTGAGGTGCACGGCGCCGATGTCGACAACTACATGAACATCACCTCCAAGAGCGGAACCTGCGTCATGACAGCCATCGGCAGCATGCTCGACACCAACGTCACGCTGAACCTCGCGATGCTGACCCTGATGCAGAAGAACCTGCAGGGCACGATCTTCGGCGGCGGCAACCCGTACCACGACATCCCGCAGATCCTGTCGATGTACAAGACCGGAAAGATCAACCTCGACGACATGATCACCCGGCAGTACCGGCTCGAGCAGATCAACGACGGATACCAGGACATGCTGGAAGGCCGCAACATCCGTGGCGTCATCCGCTACACCGACGAAGACCGCTGATCCGTGGCCACGCAGCAGACAAGAGATCTCGCACCCGCCCTGGCCGCCTCCCAGGCGTCTTGGCAGTGCGTGCAGACCCACGACCGTGAGGGCTGGCTGGCGCTGATGGCGCCCGACGTGGTCATCGAGGACCCGATCGGGAAATCGATCACCAACCCCGACGGTCTGGGCGTTCGCGGCAAAGAAGCAGTCGCGGCCTTCTACGACACCAACATCGCCGTGAACGACCTCACCGTCACCTGCGAGGAGACATTCCCGTCGAGTTCACCCAACGAGGTGGCACACATTCTGGTGCTGCGCAGCAAGTTCGACGGTGGAGTCACCAGTGCGGTGCGCGGGGTGTTCTGCTACCGCGTCGACGACGACGGTCTGATCACGAACATGCGCGGCTACTGGAACCTTGAGGACATGCAGTTCGGCCAGGTCTCCTGATCGCGTGATTGACCAGCCGCTGGCCGGTCAGGGCGCGGTCGTCGTCGGCGGATCGCACGGGATCGGTGCGGCGGTGGCAGCCCTGCTCGCCGAACTCGGCGCCGGTGTCGTGGTGAACGGACGCGACGGCGACAGCGTGGACGCGGCGGTGGATGCGATCACCGCCGCCGGCGGCAGCGCGGTCGGGCTGTCCGGTTCCGCTGCCGACGACGCGCTCGCTGAGGCACTGATCACCCTGTGCGAGAACGAATTCGGCGCCATCAACGCGCTGATCAATTGCGCCGGCACCGCCGAGCCACCCGGCTCGTCCATCCTTACCGTCAGCCGCGGCGAGTTCGACGCGCTGATCGAGACCCACCTCGGCACCGTATTCGCCACCTGCCGCGCCGCGGCCCCGCGGATGGTCGCCGCCGGCGGCGGGTCGATCGTCAACACCAGTTCGTTCGCCTACCTCGGTGACTACGGCGGCACCGGGTACCCGGCCGGCAAGGGCGCGGTCAACGCGCTGACGATGGCGATCGCCGCCGAGTTGGCTGAGCACCGGGTGCGGGCCAACGTCGTGTGCCCCGGAGCCAAGACCCGGCTCTCCACCGGTCCGGACTACGAACAGCACATTTGGGCACTGCACCGCCGCGGCATGCTCGACGAACTCAGCGCCCGCGGCGCACTCGACGCCGCACCGCCGGAGTACGCCGCCCCGTTGTACGCCTACCTCGCCAGCGATCTTTCCGCCGGGCTGACGGGCCAGATCTTCATCGCCGCAGGAGGTTTCGTCGGCCGGTTCGACCGGCCGTCCCCGACCGTGGTGGCCTACCGCGACCACCGCGACAGCCAGCCGTGGTCGTACGCCGAGATCGATGCCGCGCTGGGCGCGGGCAGGAGATGAGCCAGCTGTCAGGCAGCGGCCTTATCGGCTGCCCGGCGAACCGACGAGGAGGCCTTGGCCGGCGCGTCCGCTGAGCCGGTACCGGACCCATAAGAGTCCGACGAACCGGCACGCCGGCTGGACTCTGCAGCGGCTTTGAGCGGCGCGGCGGTGTCGTCGTCGCTCGCATTCGCAGTGTCGGTGACTGCCGCGGTGCGGGCCTTGGAACGCACCGAGATCCGCGCAGCGTCATCGGAGCGAACGGTTGCCGCGGCAGCGCCGGCGGTGGAGACAGCTTTAGGCTCCGTCGCCGCGGCGGCGGGCTTCACCGAGGCCGCCGTGACCGGCGCCGTCGACTCGGCCACACCGGGCAGCACACCGATGATCGCGTTGACGATGTCGGTGACGCTGTTGACGACGAAGTCCACTCCGGCCCGGACGACGCTGACCACACCGTCGACCACCGCGACCAGGATGTTCTGCAGGTTGAAGGTCCCGATCGCCTGGACCAGGTTGTACACCGCGGTCTGCGGCGCCACGATCAGGTCGCGGGCGTTGACGAACAGCTGAGTGAACAGACCGGGATCCTGGCTCACCGGCATGCCGGCATAGCTCTGCATCATCCAGCCGTCTTCCTCGTTGCCGGTGAGCACCACTTCCTCGGTGTTGCCGAGGGGGTTGGCCAACAACATGCCGATGTCCGGGTTGTCGACGTTCATCGCCGTCCACACCATGATCGCGGCGCCGTGCGAGAAAATCACCGGGTTGATGTCCCCGGTGGCGAGCACGGCCGCGACGGCGTCGCCGTACCGGTCCTGAAACTCATTGCCGCCCTCACCCAGCGGGATGGGAATCGACCGCAGACCGAGCCCCCAGGTCAGTGGGATCAGGAAGTAGCCAATGCGGCCGAGTCCTTCGTCGATCGGCACACCCTCGAAGATGCCGGCGCTGATCTCACGGAAGCCGCCGAGTTCCTCAGTCTCCAACCCTGGCTCGAGCCCGATCAGCGGCAGGGCCGTTTCATAGGTGCGGATCATGTCCGAGTAATAGATACCGTCGAAGCCGACGGCGGCGAGACCGGGCGCGATAGAAAGTGCCTGATCCACGCCGAAGGGCGTGAGGTTCGGACCGGGCACCAGGGTGTTCAGCGTTGCTCCGGGGATGTTTCCGTATGACTCGGCATGCCGGACGAACGTCAGGGTCACCGTATCGGCCGCCCAGGCGGGCACCGCAGCGCCGAAAAGGACGGCCGAGGTAGCCGAGACGCTCGCCGCCGCTGTGATGGCCCGGCGCGACAACTTTCGCCGATCTCCCGTGTGTTCCCGCACAGCGACTCCTCTGTCGTCAATTGTCTGCGAGCATGCCTGAACCAGGTGTGCTCAGTGATACCGGAATTCGGACCCGGCCGGAGCGAGTCGGAAAATTTGCTGAACTTTCCGGTGGCCGGAGCGTTCTAAGCTGAGCCCCATGGCATCGGTCTTCTCCATGATCATCAACGGCGACCTGCCGGGACGCTTCGTCTACGAAGACGACCTCGGAGATGACGGCGTCGTCGCGTTCCTCACCATCGAACCCATGACACAGGGCCATACCCTGGTGGTGCCCCGCGCGGAGGTGGACAACTGGCAGGACGTCGACCCGGCATTGTTCGGCAGGGTGATGGACACCTCGCAGCGTATCGGCAGGGCGGTGTGCAGTGCCTTCGGCGCACAACGGGCGGGCATGATCATCGCCGGCCTTGAGGTGCCGCACCTGCACGTGCACGTCTTCCCGGCCTACAACCTCACCGACTTCGGTTTTGCCAACGTCGACCGCAATCCGTCGCCGGAGTCGCTGGACGCGGCGCAGGCGAAGATCAAAGCCGCCCTGGCACAACTGGACTGACCAAGATCTCAAGGGAGCGGCCGGGCGGCCATACACTGGCCTGATGGACCTGGCCAAGCTGCTGGTGGACCTCGCCGTAGCGCCGGCGCGGGTCGGCTTGGCGGCGGCCGACATCGGACTCGAGGTGGCCGGGGCCGCGGTCGGCCTGGCCCGGCGCTCCCTGGGGGAGACGGCCGCGCCGTCCGCGCGGGATGCGATGGTGCATCTACTGGGTCTCGACGAGACCATCGAACGGGCCAACAAGTTCGCCGCCCTGATCGAAGACGACGCCCCCCTGGGACGCGCGCTGGCACCGGATGGACCACTGGACCGGCTGCTGCGACCCGGCGGGCTGATCGACCGGCTCACCGCCCCGGACGGGGTACTCGACCGGATGACCGCCGAGGGCGGCGGATTGGACCGTGCCCTGGCCCGCGGTGGTCTGGTGGATCAGCTTCTTGACGAGGACGGACTCGTCGAGCGCGTGCTGGCCGAGGACGGCTTGGCCGACCGGTTACTCGCCGAGGGCGGGCTGATCGACAAGCTCACCGCCCGAGACGGCCCGCTGGAGCAGTTGGCCGACGTGGCCGACACCCTCAACCGACTCGCACCGGGACTGGAGGCGCTGGCGCCGACCGTCGAAACGCTGCGCCAGGCCGTCATCAGCCTGAGCATGGTGGTCAACCCGCTGAGCAATATCGCTGAACGCATTCCCCTTCCAAGCCGGCGGCTCTGGCCGTTCCGGGAGGACGAAGAGTAACTGCGCACCCGATAAGCTAGGACCCGCATCGGCCCCCGGCGGCCGGGCCAGGCCTCCTTAGCTCAGTGGTAGAGCACTCGCCTTGTAAGCGAAAGGTCGTCAGTTCAATCCTGACAGGGGGCTCCGTCCTTCGCTGCCGTGCTGCGTGGAGATGGCTGCGCTACCTGTCGTGTTAGGTTTCTCGCATTCGGCCGCACCGCCGATACGAGGAGGAAAACCCCCCATGGCTTCATCACTCATCGACGTGATCGGTTCGCAAAAGGGCGGCTTGACTCTGCTGAAGTTGCTCGCGGATAACAGCTTCGA
>JAIOQK010000441.1 GCA_021413425.1 Mycobacterium sp. | reverse complement strand
CCGAGGATCGGGATGCCGGCCGCCCGCAGCCGCGCGGTCACCGTCGCGTCATACGGCGAGACCCACCCTTCGAGGATCTTCGATCCGCATGTGGTGGGCATGTCGGTGGTGGTGAAAACGTCCTTGAGCGCCAACGGAACTCCGGCCAGCAGCGAGGGCAACTGCTCACCCTTGGCGACCTTCGCGTCAACCCGCGCGGCAGCGGCCAGCGCCTGTTCCCCGGCGACGTGCAGGAAGGCGTGGTAGCGCTCGTCGATCGCGGTGATCCGGTCCAGACACGCCGCGGTGACCTCGGTGGAACTGAGTTCCTTGGCGGCGATCTTGTGGCCCAGGGTGGCCGCGTCGAGGCGCACGATCTCGGTGTCGGCCATCACGCCTCCTCCCCCAGGATCTGCGGGACGGCGAAGCGGCCCTCGTCGGTGGCCGGTGCCTCGGCCAGTGCCTGCTCCTGGGTGAGGCTGTGGTGCACGACGTCGGGCCGGGTGACGTTGACATCGGTGAGCGGGTTGCCGGTCGGGGACACCCCCGCGACGTCGACGGCCTGGATCTGGCCGACGTAGGCCAGGATCGCGTCGAGTTGCCCGGCGAACGAGTCGAGTTCGTCATCGGTCAGGGCCAGACGGGCCAGCTTGGCCAGCCGGGCCACTTCTTCCCGGGAGATCGTGGACACGGGCGCTAAGCCTAGAGGCTGTTCGCAGCCGGTCCCTCGGGCCAACCCCGCGAGATCAACCACACGGCTGCGAACGTTGGCCAAAACGCAGCCCTGGTGTTGATCTCGCGGGGTGCGGGTCTGGCGGGGTGCGGATCTGGCGGGGTGCCGACCCGGCGGGCCTGTGTAAGGCTGGACGGGTGCCGTCCTACCTTCTGCGCGTCGAGTTGGAGGACCGCCCCGGCAGCCTGGGTTCGCTGGCCGCCGCGCTGGGATCGGTGGGGGCGGACATCCTGTCGCTCGACGTCGTGGAACGCGGGCCGGGGTACGCGGTCGACGATCTGGTGGTCGAGCTACCGGCCGGCGCGATGCCCGATGCGCTGCTCAGTGCGGCCGAGGCTCTCGTGGGGGTTCGGGTGGACTCCGTTCGGCCGCACACCGGCCTGCTCGAGGCGCACCGCGAGCTCGAGCTGATCGATCACATCGCCGCGGCCGCCGACCGGCACGCCAAGCTTGTGGTGCTCGTCGATGAGGCCCCGCGGGTGCTGCGGGTGGGCTGGTGCACCGTCGTGCACCTGGATGAGTCCGGGCCGCGCCGGGTGGTGGGCAGCCATGGGGCGCCGGAGACGCAGGCCGCGACGACGCCGTGGTTGCCGCTCGGGGCGGCCGCCGCGCTGGATGACTCGGCCGACTGGGTGCCGCAGCTGTGGCGGGACATGGACACCACGCTGGCCGCCGCCCCCCTGGGCGACGAGCGCACCGCGGTGATGCTCGGCCGGCCCGGCGGTCCGCAGTTCCGGCCCTCGGAGGTGGCCAGGCTGGGCTACCTCGCCGGGATCGTCGCGACGCTTCTGCGCTAGCCGCTAGTCCGCGGGCGGCCCGTCAGCGAGCAGTGCGCGGAAACCGTCCTCGTCGAGGATCGGCACGCCCAGTTCGACGGCCTTGTCGTACTTGGAGCCCGGCGCATCGCCGGCCACCACGAAGGATGTCTTCTTCGACACCGACCCCGATGCCTTGCCGCCTCGGGCGATGATGGCCTCCTTGGCCTCGTCGCGGGAGAACCCGGTCAGCGATCCGGTCACGACGATGGTCAGGCCGGCCAGCACCGGTGTGATGCTGGTGTCGCGGGCATCCTCCATCCGCACCCCGGCGGCGCGCCACTTGTCGACGATGGCGCGGTGCCAGTCCACGTCGAACCACTCCCGCAGTGCGGCGGCGATGGTGGGTCCCACCCCCTCGACGTCGGCCAACTGCTGTTCATCGGCGGCCATGATGTTCTCCAGGCTTCCC
>JAIOQK010000440.1 GCA_021413425.1 Mycobacterium sp. | reverse complement strand
CGGCTGGATTTCAACAACACCGGCGCCGTCGACGTCGCGCGTCAACTCCGCAAGGCGTGCGGGGTCAGCGGTGACCAGCCCGGGCGGACCGACAACGGCCGGGTCCGGCTGTACGTCATCGGCCAGGGAGCGCTCGGAGCGGCGGCGCAGTCCAGTACCAGAGACGACATCGCCGACGCCGAGCGATGGAACCTGCCGATCGTTCTGATGGTGCTGGTGGCCGTGTTCGGCTCGCTGGCCGCCGCGGCGATACCGCTGGCGCTGGGCATCTGCACGGTCGCGGTGACCATGGGTGTGGTCTATCTGCTGTCGACGATCACCCAGATGTCGGTGTTCGTCACCTCGACGGTGTCGATGTTCGGTATCGCGCTGGCGATCGATTACTCGCTGTTCATCCTGATGCGTTACCGCGAGGAACTGCGGGCCGGACGCGACCCGGATCAGGCCGCCGACGCCGCGATGGCGACGTCCGGCCTGGCGGTGGTGCTCTCCGGCCTGACGGTGGTCGCCTCGCTCACCGGGCTCTATCTGATCGACACCCCGGTGCTGCGATCGATGGCCACCGGCGCGATCCTCGCAGTGACGGTGGCGGTCCTGACCTCGATCACGCTGACGCCCGCGTTGCTGTCGCGGTTCGGCCGGGCGGCAGCGCGCCGGTCACCGCTGTTGCACTGGTCACGCCGACCCGAATCGGCGCAGTCACGATTCTGGACACGCTGGGTCGGAGCGGTGATGCGCCGCCCGTGGGCGTCGGCGGCCGCGGCGACGGCGGTGCTGCTGATGCTGGCGGCTCCCGCCTTCTCGATGACGCTCGGCAACAGCCTGCAGCGGCAGTTCCCGTCCTCCCACGAGATCCGGGGGGGAATAGCCGCGGCAGCTGAGGCTCTCGGCCCGGGTGCGCTGGGTCCGATGCGAGTGCTGGTGACCTTCCCCGGCGCCGACGCCGCCGACCCCCGAAACGCGCCCATTCTGGACGCGGTCGGCCGGGCGACGAATCAGGCGGTCAACATCGTGTCGGTTGCGCCGCCGGTGTTCTCTGACGACAACCGCAGCGCACTGTTGTCGGCGGTGCTGGCGGTGGACCCCGAGGACATGCGGGCGCGCGACACCGTCGACTGGCTGCGCGCGACGCTGCCTGAGCTTCCCGAGGCGTCGGGTGTGAGTATCGACGTCGGCGGACCGACAGCGCTGATCAAGGATTTCGACGACCGAGTGGCACAGACGCAGCTGCTGGTGTTCGCCTTTGTGGCGCTGATCGCATTCGTCATGCTGCTGATCTCAATCCGCTCGGTGGTGCTGGCCCTCAAGGGCGTGCTGATGACGGTGCTGTCGGTCGCCGCGGCCTACGGCAGCCTGGTGGTGGTGTTCCAGTGGGGCTGGCTGGAGAACCTCGGCTTCGAGCCGATCGGGTCGATCGACAGCACCATCCCGCCACTGGTGCTCGCGATGACCTTCGGGTTGTCGATGGATTACGAGATCTTCCTGCTGACCCGCATCCGGGAGCGCTACCTGCAGTCCGGGGATACCCGCGACGCGGTGGCCTACGGCGTGGCAACCAGCGCCCGCACCATCACCAGCGCCGCACTGATCATGATCGCGGTGTTCATCGGCTTCGCCTTCGCCGGTATGCCACTGGTCGCTCAACTCGGGGTGGCGTGCGCGGTGGCGATCGCGGTGGACGCGACCGTGGTCCGTCTGGTCCTCGTGCCGGCGCTGATGGCCGTGTTCGACAACTGGAACTGGTGGCTACCGGCCTGGCTGGCCCGGATCCTCCCGTCAGTCGACTTCGACAAACCGCTGCCGAAGCTCGATTTGGGCGATCTGGTGGTGCTGCCCGACGACATGGCCGCGGTGCCGCCGCCGCAGACCGATCTGCGGATGGTGATCAAAGACGCCGCCCAGCTCAAACAGATCGCGCCTGACGCCGTGTGCGTCGCCGATCCGTTGGCACTGCGTGGCTGCGGTGTGTTCGCCGGGGGTGTCCGGGGCGGCGACGATGCCGACGCGGCACAGCCGCGGCGACTGGTCTCAACGCGGCTGGTCTCAACGCGGCTGGTCTCAACGCGGCTGGTCTCAACACTGGGCGCCGCACTCGACCGCGGGCTCGGTGCCTCCGTCAGCGAGTTGCGGGCCGCCGCACGCACCGCGCTCACCACACCGGCCGCGCCGAAGGCTCTTCATCCCGTGACCGTCTGGCGGGGCCGACTGTCGGTCGCGCTGGACGCGCTGCAGACCGATGCGTCCGGCGCCCGGCGCAGTCCGGTGGAGACCACCTTCGTGCAACTGCCCACCGGCGACCGGCTGCAGGTTCCCACCGCGGCCGAAACCCTGCGTCTTAAGAGCTATCTGGTGCTGTGCCGAAACACCCGTGCCGACTACGCCGAACTCGCCGACCTGACCGACGCGATCGGCACCTCTGAGGCCGCCGGCGTCCTGGGCGGCATCGACCGATACTACAGCTCCGAACGGCCCGGACGGCAACCGATCGCCACCCAGTTGGTGCGCCGCCTGGCCGACCCGGTGCCCTCCGATGTCGATGACGGCGAGCAGTGGAACGGCGAGCGGTGGGACGGCGAGCGGTGGGACGGCGAGCGATGGAACGGCGAGCGATGGAACGGCGAGCGATGGAACACTGTCCGGCAGCGATGCCTGGCGCTCGCGGTCGCGATGCTGGAGGAACCGAGTTGACCCGCCCCACCGAACCACCGGTCGATGACCGACCGGTGGAGTTCTGGACGACCTCGTCGATCCGGATCGCGCTGGAGAGCGGAGACATCGCGGTATGGCAACGCATCGTCATCGCGGTGAAACGGGATCCGTACGGTCGGACCGCCCGCCAGGTCGAGGAAGTGCTGGAGACCGCGGCGCCCTACGGGATCTCGTTGGCGCTCAATGAGGTTCTGACCCGGGCCCGCAACCACCTGGAAGCCAACGAACGCGCCGAAGCCGCCCGTCACGTCCGCCTGCTGATGGAGCGCTCCGGGCTCACCGAGCCGGAGTTCGCCTCCCGTATCGGATCAAGCCGCGAGGAGCTGACCGCCTACCTCGACGGCACGGTGAGTCCGGTCGCATCGCTGATGATCAGGATGCGGCGGTTGTCGGACCGGTTCGCCAAGATGCGCGCGAAGCGCAACGTCGATGACGACGCGTCGACTACCCAGACGGCCTACGAATAGGCCTATTCGGACCGTGCCCGAGCCTACCGCGGAGGAACTGCGGACCATTCTGCGTGACACCCGCACGGTCGCGGTGGTGGGCGCCTCCGACAATCCCGCCCGGCCCAGCAACGAGGTGTTCGCCTATCTCGCCCGAAACAGCGATTACCGGCTCTTCCCGGTCAACCCCACCGTCACCGAGGTCGGCGGGATCTCGGCCTATCCGAGCCTGGCCGCACTGCCCGAGGTTCCCGACATGGTCGACGTGTTCCGCCGCCACGACGAGTTGCCCGGAGTACTCGCCGACGTCCTCGCCCTGACAACGCGCCCGAAGTATCTCTGGCTGCAGCAGGGCCTTCGTCATGAGACCGTCGCGCAGGCGGCGCGCGAGGCGGGTATGACGGTGGTGATGGACCGCTGCCTGAAGGTGGACCACGCGCGGTTCATCGGGAGTTGATGGCCCGCGGTCTCACCGCGAGTTAATAGGAGCGACGTCAACCACTCTCCAGGCTTCTTCTGCTTTGGTGAGTGCGACCCGCAGTCCGAGTACCGCGGTGCTGGGCTCCTGGCCGGGCGCATTCTGGGTGCCACGGATCAGCACCGCCACGCTTGCCGCTGTTGGTCCGATCGCCTCCAAACCGACTGAGACGGTCTGTGCCTGCGCGGACACATTGCGTTTGGCAAGATCGGCTGTGGCAGAACCGAATTGGGCCTTGAACGCCTCGGCGCTCTCGGGAACCATGGCCGCCGCAGCCCGCTCAATGGCCGACGTCGGATCGCCCGGGGTGAAGGTGGCGGTCGCTTCGGCGACATCGCTGGCAATGCGCACCACCTCGGCCGAGTCACGGGTGAAGGCCCGGTCCGGCAGCGTCCATGCGTTGTAGCCGACGACCGCTGCCGACCCGAGCGTCACCGCCGCCACCGCCACCGCGGCCAGTCGCAGCCCCGGGGCATCGTCGTCGGTGCCCAGGGTCACCGAGTCGCGCCGATAGAGAACGACATTGACGATGACGGCCTGCACTACCAGTAGGCACAGCATTGAGCACACCGCGACCCACCACGACGGCCAGTCGAGCATCACCCCGATCGCGAGCAGGCCGGCGATGGCGCCCAACGGTGCGGCGACGTCGAACGCCAGTACGCGCAGCACGTTCCTCATCGGACCGACTCCAGCCGGGAGATCATCGGCTTTCCATCGACCTCGGACACCCCGAGTCGGAGGTTCCAGCGGACCGTGGTGGGCTTGCCGCCGGCGTTCTCACTGACCGAGGTCGCCACCAGCAGAACGGTGTCGGTGCGCATCGCCAGCTCGGGGGCCAACTCCGGTGCCAGGGTGCGCGGCGGCTGTTGCCGGCCGTCAGGACCGGGGAGCTCGTTGTGCAGCGCCTCGATGGACACCGACTCGACCTGCCCGGTGGTGCGCGACCGTAACGTCTTGACCACATCGCGGTAGGGGGCGATGGAGGCGTCGAAGCCGGTGTTGAGTTCGCCGACTGTGCCGTCGCGTAATCGTCCGAGACTTTCTTCCACGTTGTCGGCGTTCATGTTGATCAGGACCCCGGTCCACTGGGCGGCGGCCGCCATGGCCTCGGCCTGGTGCCGACGCTCGGTGTCGTCGGCCCGGTGCCCGGACCACAGCACTGCCATCAGCCCCACGGCGGCCAGCGCCACCAGCCCCAGCACCGCCGAGGCGATGCCGAATCCGGACCACACCGACCCGTCCGCCGGCGAGGTCTCGGACTGGCTGTTCTCGTCGGGCTCGGGCATGCAGGGCAGGCTACCGGGCCTGCCGTGCGGGGTCGGGAAACGCGTGGGTAAGGATGGTGGGGTGACGGCAGACACTGTGGGTTCAGACACCGTGGGTTCAGACACCGTGGGTTCCGGCCTCGACCTTGCTCATCTCGATACCGGCGTGCGCCCCCAGGATGATCTGTTCGGACACGTCAACGGCCGCTGGCTGGCCGACTACGCGATGCCCGCCGACCGGGCCACCGACGGTGCATTCCGGGCACTCTATGACCGCGCAGAGGAGCAGGTGCGGGAGCTGATCACCGAGGCAGCCGCCAGCGGCGCCGCAGACGGCACCGACGAGCAGCGCATCGGCGACCTGTACGCCAGCTTCCTCGACGAGCGGGCCGTCGAGGACCGCGGTCTGGCGCCCCTGCACGACGAACTCGCGGGCATCGACGCGGCGGCGGATCCGGGTGCTCTTGCGGCGGTGCTGGGCGGGCTGCAGCGCACCGGTGTCGGTGGCGGGGTCGGCCTCTACGTCGACACCGACTCCAAGGACTCGTCGCGGTACCTGGTGCACTTGAGCCAGTCCGGCCTGGGCCTGCCCGATGAGTCCTATTACCGCGACGATCAGCACGCCGCGATCCTGGGCGCTTACCCCGGCCATATTGCCGCGATGTTCGCCCTGGTGTTCGGCGGTTCCGCCGATCAGTATGCGGAGCGCGCCGGCAGGATCGTGGAACTGGAGACCACGCTGGCCGCCGCGCACTGGGATGTGGTGCGCCGCCGCGACGCCGACGCGACCTACAACCTGCGGAGGTTCACCGACCTGGCGGGTTCGGCTCCGGGGTTCGACTGGCCGGCATGGGTGTCGGCGCTGGGGACATCAGCGGAGTCGGCTGCCGAACTCATTGTGCGTCAACCGGATTACCTCACTGCTTTCGCTGAGTTGTGGTCGCAGGGCCGGTTCGCCGATTGGCAGGACTGGGCACGGTGGCGGCTGATCCATGCGCGGGCCTCGGTGCTGACCATCGCACTGGTGGAGGAGGACTTCGCCTTCTACGGGCGCACGCTGAGCGGAACCGAGCAGATCCGGGAACGCTGGAAGCGGGCGGTGTCGCTGGTGGAGTCGCTGATGGGCGACGCGGTCGGCCGGCTGTATGTGGCGCGGCACTTCCCGCCGCACGCCAAGGCCCGGATGGACGAGTTGGTGGCCAACCTGCGCGAGGCCTACCGG
The DNA here is from genome assembly GCA_021413425.1 of Mycobacterium sp. Taxonomy (GTDB): domain Bacteria; phylum Actinomycetota; class Actinomycetes; order Mycobacteriales; family Mycobacteriaceae; genus Mycobacterium. Next base: position 50 of record JAIOQK010000440.1, on the reverse strand, counting down.
GTCAGTATCAGCGATCTGGAATGGATGACACCCCACACCCGCGAGCGCGC
>JAIOQK010000434.1 GCA_021413425.1 Mycobacterium sp. | reverse complement strand
TTGCGGGAGGTCTCATGAGCCCCCTCAGCCGAGCACAGCGAGGCAAGCGATGAGCCCCCGCAGCCGAGCACAGCGAGGCAAGCGATGAGCCCCCGCGTCGGTGTCACACTCTCGGGCCGCTACCGGCTGCAGCGACTGATCGCCACCGGCGGCATGGGCCAGGTCTGGGAAGCCGTGGACAGCCGGCTGGGCCGCCGGGTCGCGGTCAAGGTGCTCAAACAGGAGTTCTCCTGCGACCCGGAGTTCCTGGAGCGCTTTCGCACCGAGGCCCGCACAGTGGCCATGCTCAACCACCCTGGCATCGCCGCAGTGCACGACTACGGCGAGACCGACATCGACGGCGAGGGCCGCACCGCGTACCTGGTGATGGAACTGGTCAACGGTGAACCGCTGAACTCGGTGATCAAGCGCACCGGACGGCTGTCCCTGCGGCACGCGCTGGACATGCTCGAACAGACCGGCCGCGCGCTGCAGGTGGCCCACGCGGCCGGACTGGTGCACCGCGACGTCAAACCCGGCAACATTCTGATCACCCCGACCGGGCAGGTGAAGCTCACCGACTTCGGCATCGCCAAAGCCGTCGATGCAGCTCCGGTCACCCAGACCGGCATGGTGATGGGCACCGCGCAGTACATCGCGCCCGAACAGGCTCTCGGCCACGACGCAACCGCTGCCAGCGACGTGTACTCCCTGGGAGTCGTTGGCTACGAAGCGGTTTCCGGTAAGCGACCGTTCATGGGTGACGGCGCACTGACCGTCGCGATGAAGCACATCAAGGAGGCGCCGGCGCCGCTGCCGGCTGATCTGCCTCCCAATGTGCGCGAGCTCATCGAGATCACACTGGTCAAGAGCCCGGGCATGCGCTATCGCAACGGAGGCCAGTTCGCCGACGCGGTGGCCGCGGTGCGGGCCGGACGCCGGCCGCCGCGCCCGAATAACGCGCCGACCATCAAGGCCAGCCCGGCCGCGATCCCCGGCTCCCGGAGGGCCGCGCCCGAACCGCGCCCACCGGTCCCGGCTCCCCGGTCCCGCGCACTGCCCGCCCACCGTCCCTCGCCGCCGGCGCGGCGAGCATTCACACCGGGGCAGCGGGCGCTGCTGTGGGCGGCGGGTGTGCTGGGTGCACTGGCGATCATCAGCGCCATCCTCATCGTGCTGGCCGACCGGGATAGGCGGAACAGCACTCCGATCGAACAGACCGTCACCGACACCGTGGAACCGGTTTCACCCGAGGGCGCGCCGCCGATGGCGCCCTCGGCCTGGACCGGGGACGGCCCGGTGCGCATCATCGGGGCGGCGCTACCCGGCGGGAGCCCGCGATGAGCACCCCGCAGCACCTTTCCGACCGGTACGAACTGGGCGAGATCCTCGGCTTCGGCGGGATGTCTGAGGTACATCTGGCCCGAGACGTGCGCCTGCACCGCGACGTCGCGGTGAAGGTGCTGCGCGCCGACCTCGCCCGCGACCCGAGTTTCTATCTGCGATTCCGCCGCGAAGCTCAGAACGCCGCAGCACTCAATCACCCGGCGATCGTCGCCGTGTACGACACCGGTGAGGCCGAGACGCCCAGCGGGCCGCTGCCCTACATCGTGATGGAGTACGTCGACGGGGTGACGCTGCGCGACATCATCCACAATGACGGCCCGATGCCGCCGCGGCGTGCCCTCGAGGTGATTGCCGACGCCTGCCAGGCACTGAATTTCAGTCACCAGCACGGGATCGTCCACCGCGACGTCAAACCGGCCAACATCATGATCTCCAAGACCGGTGCAGTGAAGGTGATGGACTTCGGCATCGCCCGCGCGCTGGCCGACGGGGGAAACAGCGTCACCCAGACAGCAGCGGTGATCGGCACCGCGCAGTACCTCTCGCCGGAGCAGGCCCGCGGGGAGCAGGTCGACGCCCGTTCCGATGTGTACTCGCTGGGATGTGTTCTCTACGAACTTCTCACCGGCGAACCGCCTTTCGTGGGTGACTCACCCGTCGCAGTCGCCTACCAGCACGTGCGGGAGGACCCGGTTCCGCCCTCGCACAAACACGGCGGGATCAGCGCCGAACTTGATGCCGTGGTGCTCAAGGCGCTGGCGAAGAATCCCGACAACCGCTACCAGAGCGCGGCGGAGATGCGCGCCGATCTGGTCCGCGTGCACAGCGGGGAGAAACCCGAAGCGCCCAAGGTGCTGACACCCGCCGAGCGCACCCTGATGATGGCGTCGCGGCCGGGCGGGCGCGCCGGCGCCGCGGCGACATCGGGCGGATACGGCTACTCGGCGCGGCGCGGCGGCCCGGTCGGTCGTTGGCTCGTGGTCGCATCCGTCCTGGCGATCCTGACCGTCGTCGTCACGCTGGTGATCAACCTCGCAGGCGGCAACTCGCGCGCGATCCAGGTGCCCGAGGTGCGCGGCCAGGCATCCGCCGATGCGATCGCCGCCCTGCAGAACAAGGGGTTCAAGGTGCGCACACAGCAGAAGCCGGACAGCACGGTGCCGCCTGACTACGCCATCGGCACCGATCCCGCGGGGGCGAGCACCGTTGCCGCCGGCGACGAGATCACCCTCAACGTCTCGACCGGACCCGAGCAACGCGAGATTCCCAGCGTCGCGGGACTGAGCTACGCCGACGCCGTCAAGCGGCTCAGCGCGGCCGGCTTCGGCAAGTTCAAACAGTCCGATGAGCCTTCGGCCCCGGACCAGAAGGACAAGGTGTTAAACACCGTCCCGCCAGCCAATCAGACCTCGGCGATCACTAACGAGATCACCATCGTGGTGGGCAGCGGGCCGGTCACCCGGGAGGTGCCCGATGTCACCGGGCAGGTCGTGGAGTTGGCCACCCGCAACCTCAACACCGTCGGCTTCCCGACGATCCTCACCGACCCCGTCGACAGTCCGCAGCCGGCCGGAGAAGTGGTCGCCGTCGAGCCCGCACCCGGAACGTCCGCCCCGCTGGACTCGCAGATCACCCTCAAGGTCTCCAAGGGCAATCAGTTCGTGATGCCGAACCTGACCGGCCAGTTCTGGGTCGACGCCGAACAGAATCTGCGCGGGCTCGGATGGACGGGTGCGCTGGTGAAGGGTCCTGACATACCGAACAGCGGTCAGCGGACCAACGCGGTGGTGGCGCAGCTGCCCGCACCGGGCAGCGGGGTCAACCTAGCCGGGTCGATCACGCTGTCGTTTGCGTCCTAGCCCGGGAGCCCATCGCATGCCGAACGGTGGCGGCGACTTCCTGTTCCAGAGTGCTCACCAGTGCTTCCTGCGGTGCCGCACCGCAGTAGCCGAGCCAGTTGGCGAGCATCCGGTGGCCGCCCTCGGTGAGGATCGACTCCGGGTGGAACTGCACCCCGTGGATCGGAAGATCGACATGGCGGACGGCCATGATCACTCCGCTGCGAGTGTGGGCGGTGACCTCGAGAACCGGCGGCACGGACTCCGGCAGGATGGTCAGCGAGTGGTACCGGGTCGCGGTGAACGGGTTCGGAAGGCCGTGGAGCACACCTCGATCCGTGTGATGGACGGTGCTGGTCTTACCGTGCAGCAGTTCCGGCGCCCGATCGACGACACCGCCGAACGCGACACCGATGGCCTGGTGTCCGAGACAGACACCGAGCAGGGGTGTGCCCGCCGCCGCGCAGGCGTGCACCAGGGCGATCGACGCCCCGGCTCGTTCGGGGGTTCCCGGTCCGGGGCTCAGCAGCACGCCGTCGAATCCGGCGGCGGCCGCGGCGATCGCCGACTCCCCGGTCAGTCGGGGGTCGTCATTGCGCCACACCAGTGCCTCGACACCCAACTGGCCCAGATACTGGACGAGGTTGAACACGAAGCTGTCGTAGTTGTCGACCACCAAGACCCGCACGCCCACAGGCTACCGCCGCTGGGTTAACCTCATAGTTGACCCGGCATCATCGTCGCGCCGACGCGCCTGGAAGGTAGCCATGCCCAAGTCCAAAGTCCGCAAGAAGAACGACTTCACCATCAACTCGGTCAGTCGCACCCCGGTCAAGGTGAAGGCCGGGCCATCGAGTGTCTGGTTTGTGGTGTTCTTCATCGGGCTCATGCTGATCGGACTGGTGTGGTTGCTGGTGTTCCAGTTGGCGGCCTCCGGTTACAACACTCCCGACGCGCTGGAGTGGATGTCGGACCTCGGTCCATGGAATTACGCGATCGCCTTCGGGTTCATGATCACCGGCCTGCTGCTCACCATGCGGTGGCGGTGACAGCAATCACACCCGTGTGATTCATCCCCACTGTGGACAACTCCTGTGGATAACCGCGTTGCGTGGGGTCCCCGCCCCGTTGCGATCGCACTGATCGGGGTCGGCGGGATCCTTATGGCACTGGCCTGCCTCGTGCTGGCCGACGACATCCCGGGCAGGATTCTCACCGCCGTCGCCGCGGTTGGTCTGCTGCTCTTCGCTCTGGGATCCTGGCGCGCGCGGCCCCGCCTGGCGCTGACGGACGAGGGGGTGGTCTACCGGGGTTGGTGGCGCACCCGCACCTTGGGCCACGCGGACATCGCATCGATCCGCATCACCGAGTTCCGCAGGCTCGGACGCAAGGCGCAACTGCTCGAGATAGACACATCCGACGATTCGCTGTTGGTGCTGAGCCGATGGGATCTCGGCGCCGACCCGCTCACCGTGCTGGACGCACTGACTGACGCCGGTTACGCCGGCCGGTGACCGGATCGGCCCGGCAGGGTCAGGTGATGGTGATCGACTCGATCACCACATCGTCGGTGGGCCGGTCGTTGCGATCGGTCGCGGTGGTGGCGATGGCATCGACGACCTTTTGCGACTCGGGGTCGACGACCTCGCCGAAGATGGTGTGCTTGCGGGTCAGGTGCGGCGTCTTGCCGACGGTGACGAAGAACTGCGATCCGTTGGTGCCCGGGCCCGCGTTGGCCATTGCCAACAGATAGGGCCGGTCGAACTGCAATTCGGGGTGGAACTCGTCGGCGAACTTGTAGCCCGGTCCGCCGCGGCCGGTGCCGGTCGGGTCGCCGCCCTGGATCATGAAGCCGTCAATGATCCGGTGGAACACCGCCCCGTCATAGAACGGCCCCGCGCTGCTGCCGGAGGCGTTCTGGGTGGAGTACTCCTTGGTGCCCTGAGCGAGGCCCACGAAGTTGGCGACGGTCTTGGGGGCATGGTTACCGAACAGGGCGATTTTGATGTCGCCGCGGTTGGTGTGCAGTGTGGCGGTCGCGGTCGCGATCGGGCTAGTGGTCACGGGCCACAGTGTGCCACTGGCGGTGATCGGCCGGTGCGCAGGGGTGACCCGATAGACCTGTGGAGCCTAGGAGATTCGAACTCCTGACATCTGCCTTGCAAAGGCAGCGCTCTACCAACTGAGCTAAGGCCCCTCGTCACCGACCGGGCCGGCCGGCCGGATGTCCAGGGTGTGCCAGACCTCGCCGCGGCGGCGCGTTCGGAGGATGACCGCGGCTGTGAACGTCAGCGCCGCGAGCATGATCAGCCGCGCGACCGCCTTACGCTTTGACCCGGACATCGTGGGCCTAGGAGGACTCGAACCTCCGACCTCTTCGTTATCAGCGAAGCGCTCTAACCACCTGAGCTATAGGCCCGCAGTTCCCTGCAGACGAGCGACGAGATTACCGCACCGCAGGTGGGCCGCCCAAACCCGCTGCGGTTGCGGGCGGCGGCCCTAGTCCAGATCGGCGAGGGTGACTTCGACGCCGCCGACGATATCGGTGCTGAGGTTGTAGATGTAGGCGCCGACGGTGGCCAGGGCCGTCAACAACACGATGTTGACCAGGCCAACCAGCGCCGCGCCGCCGAAGATTGAACCCGCCGACACGATGTCGCCGCCCCCGCCACTGCCACTGGTGAGCAGATCACCCACATTGCTGTTGAGCTTGCTCCACACACCCATCGCGCCGAGGACGAGATAGAGGAAGGCGACCGCAATCATCCAGACGAAGAACAGGGCCACGCTGAGCAGTCCGGAGACCTTGAGGGTGCTCCACGGATCGATGCGGCGGATCTGCATGCTGGCGCGAACGGGGCCGCGGGGCTGGCCGGCCATCCCGATCCGGGAACCCGGGCCGGCCGGGCGGGCGGGCGGGGCAGGCGGGCGGCGCTGAACCGGGGGCCGGGGAGCCGGGGCGGACAGGTCGGGCAGCTCGCTGGGGTAGGCCTCCACGGGAACGATTTCGGCGCGTTCGATGCGCTCGGTCCGCGTCTCCAGCCGTTCGGGGGCCGGCGGTTCGGGATCGGGCCGCTGCGGCACCGAGCCGAACGACGACAGGTCCGGAGCCGCGACGCCGGTGACATAGCGGCTGGCCCGAGGGTCTCCCGCCGGCGCTGCGGCGGGCGGCGCGGACCGCGCCGGCTGCTCAGCGGCCGCGTGTGCCGGGGCGCCATCGGTACGGCGGGCGCCGCTCTGCCACGGCGGGACGTCGGTCCCGCTATTGGGCCACGGCGGGACGTCGGTCCCGCTATTG
>JAIOQK010000433.1 GCA_021413425.1 Mycobacterium sp. | reverse complement strand
GAGCCAGCGCACCGACGATCAGCAGCAGCACCGCGAATTCCATCATGCGGCCATGGTAGGACTGCAGCCATGAGCACCGTCGGCCGCGACCTCGATCTGGCGCTGGAACTGGCCGCCCGGGCCGACGCGATCACCCTGGCCCGCTTCGGTGCGCTGGACCTGCGGGTGGCCCACAAGCCCGACCTGACCCCGGTCACCGACGCCGACGAGGCCGTCGAAGCCGCCCTGCGCGAGGTGCTGGCCCGCGAGCGTCCGGGAGACGACGTCTTCGGCGAGGAGCAGGGCGGCACCGCCCGCCTGAGCGGCCGGCAGTGGGTGATCGACCCCATCGACGGCACGAAGAACTTCGTGCGCGGAGTTCCGGTGTGGGCCAGCCTGATCGCGCTGTTGCAGGACGGCACCCCGACCGTCGGCGTGGTGAGTGCCCCCGCACTGGGCCGGCGGTGGTGGGCCGGGCAGGGCCTGGGCGCCCACGGGGCCGTCGGCGACGACGCCCCGCGCCGGCTGGAGGTCTCGGGCATCTCCGATCTCGGCTCGGCCAGCCTGTCGTTCTCCAGCCTGTCCGGCTGGGCGCAGCGCGGCATCCGCGAGAAGTTCATCGGCCTCACCGACGCGGTGTGGCGGGTGCGCGGCTACGGCGACTTCTTCTCCTACTGCCTGGTGGCCGAGGGTGCGGTGGACATCGCATGCGAACCGGAGGTCAAACTCTGGGACCTCGCGCCACTGGACATCCTGGTGCGCGAAGCCGGCGGGACGTTCAGTGCACTCGACGGCACGCCGGGGCCGCACGGCGGCAGCGCCGTCGCCACCAACGGCGCACTGCATTCGCAGACCCTGGCGTACCTTACTGCGGAGTAAGGTCGTGGCATGGCCCGTGACAGTGCGGTCGGCCTACGCCGGCCGAAACGCAACATCCTCGACCGTGGCATGGCACTGCTCACCCCGGTCATCGCCGGCGATTTCCTGGACCGCCGTGGCCTGCGGGACCGGTTCAACAAGGTCCTGAAGTTCGGCGTCCAGCACGGCTTCTCCGCGGTGGGCGCCACCACCCGCCAGTTCAGCAAGGTCCAGGGTCTGGGTAAACCACCGGCGCGCCTCGCCCCCACCGGCGCCGGCTACTTCGATCTGACCCCCGACGACGACCAGAAGATGATCGTCGAGACGGTCAGCCAGTTCGCCGACGAGATCCTGCGCCCGGCCGCCCGCGACGCCGACGACGCCGCCGCCTGCCCGCCCGATCTGATCGCCAAAGCCGCCGAACTCGGCATCACCGCCATCAACGTCCCGCCGGACTTCGACGGCATCGCCGAGAACCGCAGCACCGTGACCAACGCCCTGGTGGCCGAAGCCCTGGCCTACGGCGACATCGGCCTGGCGCTGCCGATCCTGGCCCCGGGCGGGGTGGCCTCCGCGCTCACCCACTGGGGCGACGCCGACCAGCAGGCCACCTACCTGGGCGAGTTCACCGGCGAGAACGTGCCACAGGCCAGCGTGGCCATCGCCGAACCGCACCCGCTGTTCGACCCGACGATGCTCAAGACCACCGCGGTGCGCACCCCCAGCGGCTACCGCCTCAACGGGGTCAAGTCACTGGTTCCGGCCGCCGGGATGTGCGAAT
>JAIOQK010000432.1 GCA_021413425.1 Mycobacterium sp. | reverse complement strand
ATCACCGAATCCATCACGGTGTCCACCCCCGTCACGGAAGGCTGAGATGGCTAGCTACACCGCCGCCGACGTCAAGCGCCTGCGCGAGCTCACCGGCGCCGGCATGCTCGACTGCAAGAACGCCCTGGCCGACAGCGACGGGGACTTCGACAAGGCCGTCGAGGCGCTGCGCATCAAGGGAGCCAAGGACGTCGGCAAGCGCGCTGAGCGCGCAACAGCCGAGGGATTGGTGGCGGCCAAGAACGGCGCGCTGATCGAGCTCAACTCCGAGACCGACTTCGTCGCCAAGAACGCCGAGTTCCAGCAACTGGCCGACCGGATTCTGGATGCGGCGTGCGCGTCGAAGGCCACCGATGTCGACACGCTCAAGGCGGCGAAAGCCGGCGATGAGACGGTCGAGGAGGCCATCGCCGCGCTCTCGGCCAAGATCGGCGAGAAGCTGGAACTGCGCCGGGTGCAGTACTTCGACGGCAACGTCGAGACCTACCTGCACAAGCGGGCCGCCGACCTGCCGCCCGCGGTGGGGGTGCTGGTGGAGTTCAAGGGATCCGACTCCGGGCAGGGTAAAGACGCCGCCCACTCGGTGGCCCTGCAGATCGCCGCGCTCAAGGCCAAGTACCTGACCCGTGATGAGGTGCCCGCGGACGTGATCGCCAACGAGCGCCACGTCGCCGAGGAGACCGCCAAGGCCGAGGGCAAGCCGGAGGCGGCGCTGCCCAAGATCGTCGAGGGCCGGCTCACCGGGTTCTTCAAGGATGTCGTGCTGCTCGATCAGCCCTCGGTGTCCGACGGCAAGAAGTCGGTCAAGGCGTTGCTCGATGACGCCGGTGTCACCGTCACCCGGTTCGTCCGCTTCGAGGTGGGCCAGGCTTAACCAGCCGGGCCCGATCATGTACCACGTCAACGCATTCGCCGACGACGCGCTCGGCGATCTCGACGCGGTCGCCATGGTGGACGCGTTGCGCACCGGCAAGGTCTCTGCCGCCGAACTGGTCGAAGCGGCGATCGCCCGCACCGAGGCGGTGAACCCGTTGCTCAACGGTCTGGCGCACGAGTCCTTCGCGCAGGCCCGGTCGCTGGCCGCCGCGGGCGGGCGCCGGGGCGGCTACTTCGACGGCGTGCCGACCTACATCAAGGACAACGTCGACGTCGAGGGCATGCCGACCATGCAGGGCACCGACGCCTGGGAGCCGCGGCCACACGACAGCCACGGCGACTTCGCCCGGTTCTTTCTGGCGACCGGCCTGATCGCGCTGGGCAAGACACAGCTGTCGGAGTTCGGCTTCAGCGCCTCGGCCGAGCACCCGCGCATCGGCGCGGTGCGCAACCCATGGGATACCGACTGCACCGCCGGCGCGTCGTCATCGGGTTCTGGGGCGTTCGTCGCCTCGGGTGTGGTGCCGATCGCGCACGCCAACGACGGTGGCGGTTCGATCCGCATCCCCGCCGCATGCAACGGCCTGGTGGGACTCAAACCGTCCCGGGGCCGGCTGCCGCTGGACAAGATGTCGCGGCAGATGCCGGTGCGACTGGTCAACGACGGAGTCCTGACCCGCACGGTGCGCGACACCGCGGCCTTCTACCGGGAGGCCGAGCGGATCTGGCGCAACCGCGCGCTGCTTCCCGTCGGCGCGGTGACCGGGCCGGGCAGCGAGCGACTCCGGGTGGCCGTGGTCACCCGCTCGGTGGACCGAGACTGCGCACCGCCGATCCGCGATCTGACCCTGCAGACCGCCGCCGTGCTCAGCGACCTCGGCCACCGGGTGGACTACCTCGACCGCAATCCGGTTCCGGCACGCTTCGCCGAGGACTTCCTGCTGTACTGGTCGATGCTCGCGATGGCGCTGGTGCGCACCGGGTCTCGGACCTTCGGCAAGAGCTTCGACCGCACCCGGCTGGACAACCTGACCCTCGGACTGGACCGCCACGCCAGCCGCAACCTGCATCGGTTGCCCGCGGCGATCACCCGGCTCAGCCGCCTGCGCCGGGTCACCGACAAGTTCTACCGCGACTACGACGTGCTGCTGACCCCGACACTGGCCGAACCCACTCCGCGCATCGGCCACCTCGATCCGACGGCGGACTACCAACAGGTCATCGACCGGTTGATCGACTGGGTGGCGTTCACCCCGCTGCAGAACGTGACCGGTGAGCCGGCAGTCTCGCTGCCGGTGGCGCGTTCGGCCGACGGGATGCCCGTCGGCATGATGTTCGCCGCACCGTTCGGTCACGAACGGCGCCTGCTGGAGTTGGCGTACGAACTCGAGGCGGCCGCACCGTGGCCGCGTATCGATCAGACGGTCTAGCCGCGCTGTGCGCTGAAGCGGCCCTGGAACGTCGAGGCCGTCGTGTCGATGAGTGCCCGGTACTCAGAGACGGACGACTCCGGTACGGCGGCCCGCACAATGGACCGCCACACCACAGCAAGCCTCGGGTAGGGGTCATCGCCCAAGGCAGAGGCGAGTAGGTGGGATCCCAGTACCCCGGCCCACGCGGCGTGGGCGAGCTCGGTGGCGTCAGGGCTGACGCCTGCGGCGTTGATCGCCCTGGTGAGATTGGCGATGAAATCGTCGGTCCACTGCCGGTAGGTCAGTGACGCCACGCCGCTGATCTGGCTGAGAGCCTGCATGAGTTCGTTTCCGATGCGGGCGGACTTCTCAGTCTGAATCAAAGCCGCCGAGACGAAACTGGCGACGATGATCCTCTCCAGCAGGGGTGCTGAGGGGTCGATTCGGGCCAGCACAGCCTGCGCGTTGGCATCGCGGTATTCCTTGATGATCGCCACCGCCACCGACTCCTTGGAGTCGAAGTGGTAGTAAAACGCGCCTTTGCTCACGCCGGCCCGTTGCAGCACATCGGCCAAGCCGGTTTCGCCGTAACCCAGCTCAGCGAACAGGTCGACGGCGGAGTCGATGATGCGCCGCCGGGTGGCTTCCGCCCTGGCCTGTCGTGGCATCGTGCGCGCTCCCGGCTTCTGCGGAGATGTTCATCTCGATCGTGACCAGGGTTGCATGAATTCATGTCGTGGGACCGCTTTTGACTGCGGCGACCGTGTCGGGCGGCCCACCCGGCCTGCTTGTGGCGAGGTAGATGAGGCAGGATGGGAATGCCTCGCAGCGGGCCGCCGACCGGCGTCCGCGAAGGCGGACACCGAGAGCTGAGGAGGGTGATGGGCGAGCCAACCGTTCCGCGGCCGAAGTACTCCAGGGTCCTGCTCAAGCTCGGCGGTGAGATGTTCGGCGGTGGGTCCGTGGGACTCGACCCGGACGTCGTCGCCCAGGTGGCCCGTCAGATCGCCGAGGTCGTGCGCAGCGGTGTGCAGGTGGCGGTGGTCATCGGTGGCGGTAACTTCTTCCGCGGCGCCCAGTTGCAGCAGCGGGGCATGGAACGCACCCGCTCCGATTACATGGGCATGCTCGGCACCGTGATGAACAGCCTCGCGCTGCAGGACTTCCTGGAGAAGGAGGGCATCGTCACCCGGGTCCAGACCGCCATCACCATGGGCCAGGTCGCCGAGCCGTACATCCCGTTGCGGGCCCGGCGGCACCTGGAGAAGGGGCGCGTGGTGATCTTCGGAGCCGGCATGGGGTTGCCGTACTTCTCCACCGACACCACCGCCGCCCAGCGGGCGCTGGAGATCGGCGCCGAGGTGGTCCTGATGGCCAAAGCGGTGGACGGTGTGTTCACCGACGACCCCCGGCAGAACCCGGGTGCGGAAATGATCGCCGAGATCAGCCACCGGGAGGTCATCGACCGCGAGTTGCGGGTCGCCGACGCCACCGCGTTCAGCCTCTGCATGGACAACGGCATGCCGATCCTGGTCTTCAACCTGCTCACCGACGGGAATATCGCCCGGGCGGTCGCAGGTGAGAAGATCGGCACACTGGTCACCACCTGAGGAGAAGCGATTCAATGATCGACGAGGCGATCTTCGACGCCGAGGAGAAGATGGAGAAGGCCGTCTCCGTCGCGCGCGACGACCTGTCGTCGATCCGCACCGGCCGCGCCAACCCGGGGATGTTCGCCCGCGTCAACGTGGAGTACTACGGAACCCCCACCCCGATCACGCAGATGTGCAGTATCAACGTCCCGGAGGCGCGGATGGTGGTGATCAAACCCTACGAAGCCGGCCAGCTGCGGGCCATCGAGGACGCCATCCGCAACTCCGACCTCGGTGTCAATCCGACCAATGACGGCAACATCATCCGGGTGGCCATCCCACAGCTCACCGAGGAGCGCCGCCGCGAGTTGGTCAAGCAGGCCAAGGCCAAAGGCGAAGACGCCAAGGTGTCGGTGCGCAACATCCGCCGCCGCGCCATGGAGGAACTGCACCGCATCAAGAAGGACGGCGAGGCAGGCGAAGACGAAGTGGGCCGCGCCGAGAAGGATCTCGACAAGTCGACCGCCTCCTACGTCCACCAGATCGAGGAACTGGTCAAGCACAAAGAGGGCGAGTTGCTCGAGGTCTGAGGACCCGAGCAGATAGGCGACTGTGGCAGACACCGAGACCCCACCGGTCAAGACCTCGAAAGCGGGACGCAACCTCCCCGCCGCGATCGCGGTCAGCCTGCTGCTCGGCGGACTGGTGATCGGCACCTTGATTCTCGCTCCGCGCGGGTGGGTGATGATCCTGTCGCTGGCGATGGCCATCGCCACCCACGAGGTGGTCAAGCGGTTGCGCGAGGCGGGGTACTCGATCCCGCTCATCCCACTACTTCTCGGCGGTCAGGCGATGATCTGGCTGACATGGCCGTTCGGCGCCGCCGGCGCGTTGGGCGCGTACGGCGGCACGGTGCTGGTCTGCCTGACCTGGCGGCTGCTGAGCCAGGGCTTGGGTAGCCAGCCGGTCAACTATCTGCGCGACGTCGCCGTCACCCTCTTCGTCGCCACCTGGATCCCGCTCTTCGCCGCCTTCGGCGCGCTGCTGGTCTACCCGCCCGACGGCGCGGCGCGGGTGTTCGCGTTCATGGTCACCGTGGCGTTCTCCGATATCGGCGGTTACGCGGCCGGAGTGCTTTTCGGTAAGCACCGCATGGTCCCGGCGATCAGCCCGAAGAAGTCGTGGGAAGGTCTGGCCGGTTCACTGCTGTGCGGCGTGGGCGCCGCCGTGCTGGCAGTGGTCTTCCTGCTGCACCAGCCGTGGTGGGTCGGGGTGCCGCTGGGTCTGATGCTCGTCGTCACCGCGACGCTGGGCGATCTGGTCGAGTCGCAGTTCAAACGCGACCTCGGCATCAAGGACATGGGCACCCTGCTGCCCGGCCACGGGGGGCTGATGGACCGCATCGACGGCGCGCTGCCCTCGGCGGTTGCCACCTGGATCGTCCTGTCCCTGCTGGCCTGATCGCCAGACGATGCCGTGAGCCAGCAACTGATCTTCGAGGCGCCGCGACGGGGGCTGCCCCCGCGGCACTTCGCCGACCTCGACGCCGCGGCGCGCACCGCGGCCGTCGCCGAACTGGGCCTGCCGGCGTTTCGAGCCAAGCAGCTGGCGGCGCAGTACTACGGCCGCCTGGTCGCCGACCCGCAGCAGATGACCGACCTTCCCGCGGCTGTTCGCGACGCGGTGGCAGGTGCGCTGTTCCCGCCGCTGCTGTCGGTGGTGCGCGAAGTGGCCTGCGACGCCGGCGAGACCCGAAAGACGTTGTGGCGCGGCAACGATGGCGCCACCTTCGAATCGGTGCTGATGCGCTATGCCGATCGCAACACCGTCTGCATCTCATCGCAGGCCGGCTGCGGGATGGCCTGCCCGTTCTGCGCCACCGGGCAGGGCGGGCTCACCCGCAACCTCAGTACCGCCGAGATTCTCGAGCAGGTCCGCGCGGCCGCCGTCAGCCTGCGCGAGGACGGCGGCGGATCAGCGGGCGACCGGTTGTCCAACGTCGTGTTCATGGGCATGGGGGAGCCGCTGGCCAACTACTCCCGGGTGGTTGCCGCGGTGTCGCGCATCATCGCCGCACCGCCGGATGGGTTCGGCATCTCGGCGCGCTCGGTGACGGTGTCGACGGTCGGTCTGGCCCCGGCCATCCGCACGCTCGCCGATGAACGTCTCGGCGTCACCCTCGCACTGTCACTGCACGCCCCCGACGACGAACTGCGCAACACGCTGGTCCCGGTCAACAATCGGTGGGACCTCGCCGAAGTGCTGGACGCGGCGCGGTACTACGCGCAGACCACCGGACGCCGGGTGTCCATCGAGTACGCCCTGATCCGCGACATCAACGATCAACGCTGGCGCGCCGATCTGCTGGGCGCGACCCTGCACCGGGTGCTGGGGCCGTTGGCGCACGTGAATCTGATCCCGCTCAACCCGACACCGGGAAGTCAGTGGGACGCCAGCCCGAAGGCGGTGCAGCGGGAGTTCGTCCGGCGGGTGCAGGCTCAGGGGGTGACGTGCACGGTGCGCGACACCCGCGGCCGAGAGATCGCTGCCGCGTGCGGCCAGTTGGCCGCCGACGGCGGCTGAGGGAGGCGGCTGGGGTTTTCGGCCGGGGTTTTCGGCTCAGCGCATCCAGCCGCGGCGGCGCAGCCACCAGTCGCGGATCATGACCGCGGTGATCAGCGCGGCGGTGGCGCCCAGGAACCAGTCCTCCACGTGCCCGACATGGTTGCCGTGCAGCATGCCGAGCAGGAACACGACGATGAAGATGCCCAGGGCGTACCAGGTGCGACGGGTGATGTTGCTCCAGCCCCAGTCGGCCGACGGCACGTCGGCCTGGTCGACCTCGGTGTAGCGCTCCACTTCGGTGCCGGCCATCGGGCTCTCCTCACGTCGACCTCACTCCAACGCTCACCATTTTGTCACACTCGTCTCAGCCGATCAGCCCGTACCGGCGCAGCGCCTCGGTGCGTTCGGCGGCGTGGTCGACGATCGGGTCGGGGTAATCGGCCGGGCGGCCGGCCTTGAGCCGGTGCACGTCGACGGTATCGGCCAGTTCGGGCACCCACCGCCGCACGTAGTCGCCGGCCGGGTCGAACTTCTCGCCCTGGGCGACGGGGTTGAACACCCGGAAGTACGGGGCGGCGTCGGTGCCGGTTCCCGCGCACCACTGCCAGCCGTGCTGGTTGCTGGCCATATCGGCGTCCACCAGCTGATCGAGGAACCAGCGCGCCCCCCATTGCCACGGCAGGTGCAGATCCTTGACCAGAAACGACGCAACGATCATCCGCACCCGGTTGTGCATGAAGCCGGTATTGGACAGCTGACGCATCCCGGCGTCGACGATGGGGAAGCCGGTGCGGCCCTGCTTCCACGCCTCGAACGCCGCCCGCGCGCCGGCGTCGGTGTCGACGTCGATCGCATCGAATTTGGGGTTCCAGTTCTGCCAGGCGCTGGCCGGCCACTGGTGCAGCACCGATGCGTAGAAGTCGCGGAACGCCAGTTCCCGAAGGTACGCGTCGTGTCCCTCGGTGCCCGGACTCAGGTCCGCGGCCAGCGTGCGCGGGTGGATGGTGCCGAACTTCAGGTGCGCCGACATCCGGCTGGTGCCGGGTTTGTCGGGACGGTTGCGGTCCTGCTCGTAGCCGCTCATCCCATCCGCGAGGAACTCCGCCCAGCGCTGCAGCGCCGCGGTCTCGCCGGCTGGAAGGTCGAGTCCCACACCGGGATCTGGAGCGTCGACCTGCTGCGGCAGATCCGGCACGGCCGACGGGTCGATCCAGCGGACGGCGTCGGGGCCGGACTTCGCCGGTGCGCGCCAGCCGACCTCACGCCACCGCCGGAAGAACGGGGTGAAGACCTTGTAGGGGGTGCCGTCGTCCTTGGCGACGCGGCCCGGTGACACCAGATAGGGCGACCCGGTGGCCGACAGGCTGATCCCGCGGGACTCCAGCGCCGCACCCACGGCGGTGTCGCGGCGTACCCCGAACGGGCTGAGGTCGGCGGAGATGTGCACGGCGGTGGCCCCGGACGCCGCGCAGATCCGCGGCAGGACGTCCTGCGGTCTGCCGCGTGTGATCAGCAGCCGCCCGTCGAGGGCGGATGTGAGTTCGCGCAGCGAGTCGCCCAGGAACTGCATCCTGCGCGCCCCGGCCGAGGCTTCCAGCCGCGGGTCGAGGACGAAACAGGCCAGCACCCCGGCGCCGCCGGTACCGGCTTCGAGCATC
>JAIOQK010000431.1 GCA_021413425.1 Mycobacterium sp. | reverse complement strand
CGGAATGGGTTACCTCAGCGACGACGAGTGCCAGGAGCCGGACAGCTGCACCGACAGCCGTCGTAACGAGGTCGCTCAGACGAGCCGGGATGGCGAGGTAAGCGAGTACGCCAGCGACGGTCCCGTCATCGTGGGGCCGGGGATGCCGCCCGAGGATGGTTCCTGTGGTCAGTTCGCTGTGCAGTTTCATGTCACGACTACGACGTTGGTCGGGCTCAAACGCATCGCCGATGCGCGCGGGGCGAGTGTGCCGGAATTGTGCCGCCAGGTCGTCGGTGTTTTCGTCGCACAGCAGGAAGGCGAACTGGGCGCGCTGCTCGCCGCTGAGGCCGAGGTCGCCGACTACCGGCCGAGCTTGGGCCAGTCGTAGTCGCGATACCTACCGGGACGCAACGGACCCAGTGGCATACTTGTGGCATGGCCCGCATACGGTTGAGCACCACAGTCGACGCTTCCCTGCTGGAAGCGGCTCGGGCCCGTCACTCCGGGCCGACCGATGCCGCACTGGTGGACGACGCGCTGCGAGCCCTCCTGGCGCGGAATCGGGCACACGAGATCGACGCCGACTACGCCGCGTATGACGAAAAGCCGGCGAATCAGCCTGACGAGTGGGGCGATCTCGACTCGTGGCGGAGGGCGGCAAGCGCCTCGTGACACCGCTTCCGAATCGAGGCGATGTGTGGTGGTGTGAATTGTCGGAGATTGGTCGCCGGCCCGTCATCGTGCTGTCGCGAGACGCGGCGATCCCCAGACTCCGTCGGGCCGTCGTGGCCCCGTGCACCACGATTATCCGCGGACTGGCCAGCGAGGTCGTCCTGGAGCCAGGGCAGGATCCGATTCCCCGGCGTTGCGCCGTCAATCTGGACTCAGTGGAAAGCGTGTCGGTTGCCGTTCTCGTCGAAAGGGTTGGACGGTTGGCAGACGAGCGGATGCGAGAAGTTTGTGCTGCACTGGCCGTGGCGGTGGACTGCTCGCCGTAACAACATGGTGCGGCGAGGCCTTTTTTCCGATCGTTCTCTAGCGCGGGTCCGACCGGAGATGGCCCCGCCCGCGTCCGCCATCCCGGTGCCGATAACACCGGTGTGGGACTATTGCCGTGAAACCGGACATGCACAGCGCAGGCGGATCGCCATTCGGCAGCGGAAGGGGGCGCGATCGTGACGAAGGACTCCTACGACCCGGCCTACGGGCTGGTGGCGACGGTCTCGGAGTTGTCCGGCCGGCGGCTGCGGGCCAGCGACATCGTCTCCGCCCTGGGTTTGTCCAACTCCGCCTACTACTCCCAGCGCGAGGAAGGCCGTCTGCTCAGCGCCGACAACCTGCTGAAGCTGTCCGCCGCCCTGGACATCAACCCGGTGGAACTGCTCGTGCGGTATGGGTTGATCACGCGCCGGGCGCTGAGCACCTATGCCCTGTCGCACGGTTGGCGTCCCCCGGCCGCCGAGGTCGATGACGAACCGGCCGGCCCGCACAAGTACCCCCTGCGGTCGCGGTACGACGCGCCGCCGATCTGAGCCGAACCGCCGCGGGAACTTTACGAATTCTTTTGCCCGGACACGCGTTTTCGACGAAGTCCGGATGCTAGTTTTGCTCTCACCCTGTCTTGCTTGATCCGAAGGCCGACGATGTTCCTGCCGCTCCAGCCCCATGCGCCCAGCAGGTTTGAGTTCGCTGACGCTGACCCCGGCGGTATGGCCGGGCAGCCGGGAACCGCCGCGGTCGTGGTCCTTCTCGCGGTACTGCTGGCCACCACCGGGTGGGCCCTGTGGGTGCGCCGCGGCAGTTGGTCATCGCGCTGGGACATCCCCATCACGGCCAGCATCACCCTGCAGACCCTGGGTGCCGTGTTCGACACCCCTCTGCCCACCCTGCAGATCGCGGTCTCACGTCTGCTTGGCGGACCGCATGTGGCGACCGTCATCGCCAACCTGTGCTACCTGGCCGCCGCCCTGCTGGCCGTCATCGGCCTCTACACCCGGCTGCTGCCGGACCACTGGGCCGCGGCCGTCCTCAACCGGCGCGTCGTCCAGCCACTGATCGCTGCCGCCGCGGTGATGGTCGCCGCCTTCAGCATCAGCGCCGCAGCCCGCAACGGATCGCCGCTGACGCATCTGTATTTCATCCCCCGCGACGGCTGGCTGACCCTGTACTGGGTGGTCTACTGCCTGGCGCTGCAGACCTTGCTGGTGGTGTTCATCTACGGCCTCGGCAAGCTGGACAACCGCCACATCTGGACGCGCCTGTACCGGGTGGCGGTGCTCAGCGCGGTGCTCGCCAGCATGATGCAACTCATCGGCCTCGTCTTCCGCCCGCCCGTTCTGATCATGCTGTGCTGGTCACTGGGGTACGGGTGCACCATCTTGATGTCGGTGGCGGCCGGCATGTCCTGGCGCCAACGGGCGCGCCAGGTCTCGGCCTGAGACGTCGAGAACGCCCCTGAATTTTCGGATAAAAATCCCCCGACAACCGCAGGGCCGCTCCCAGTGGTGTCGCGGCTGCACCGCAGGCACTCGACGGGGCGGTAGTCTGCGAATCGCCAGGGATCTCCGAGGCAACCGGGAGCACCGTCATCGCCAGCGTCAGCCGAAGCCAGCCCGCAGCCAAGACCCGCGTCCGCCCGAAGGCCTCCGACGCCCTGCCCGGTGACGACATCTTGGCAGTGGCGCTGCGCACCTTCGCCACCCACGGCTACGAGGGCGTCTCGCTGCGCACCATCAACCGCGAACTCGGCGCCAGCCACAACCTGATCTACCAACGCTTCGGCACCAAGGAAGAGTTGTGGAAGGCGGCCGTCGACTACGGATTCGGCGGGCTGGTGGACTACGCGCGATCCGGGTTCGACCCGACAATCGCCGACCCGCTTGAGCAACTTCGGCTGGCCGTGCGGCGCTTCGTGCTGTACTCGGCCGGCCACCCCGAACTGCTGGCGCTGATGAGTATCGAAGGCCGGCAGAACACCGAGCGGTTGCGCTACATCTACGACACCTACATCGAGCCGTCATTCCGGCCGCTGGTGCGGCTACTCGACCACCTCGCCGCCCAGGGCAAGATCCGGGAGATCCCGCATCGCACGTTCTTCTTCCTGTTCGCCCACGGCGGGGCGTCAGCGTTCACCCTGGCTCCGCTGTCCACCCTGTTCGATCCGTCGGATCCGTGCGAACCGCGCAGCGCCGAACAGCAGGCCGATCTGGTGGCCACCATCATCATCGAGGGTCTTCGGCTGCCGGGTTAGCCGTGGTGATCCGGTAGTCAATCGTAAAGCGGGACAACGCATCCCGCACCGTTTCGGTGTCCGTGCCGGCGCTCACTGTGACGGTCGCCCGCACGGTGCCGTCGTCGGCGTTACAGTCCACCGCGAGTACTCCGTCGACGTCGGCGAGAGCCTCGGCCAGGGCGCCGCGGGTGGCGTCGGCGCGCAGCGGCAACTTATTCGGCTTGCCCACCGCCGTCAGCGGCAGGGCGTCGACGATGGTGACCGATTTGGGCGCGGCGGCGCGTTCGCTCACCCGGGCCGCCGACCACTCGAGTAGTTCGGCCACCTCCGGTGTGCCACTGACTGTCACGTAGGCGACCGGAAGCTCCCCGGCGTGCGGGTCGGGGCGGCCGACGGCGGCCGCAGCGGTGACGGCGGGATGGCTCAGCAGCGAGTCCTCGACGGTGGCCGG
>JAIOQK010000451.1 GCA_021413425.1 Mycobacterium sp. | reverse complement strand
CGTGTCGACGCCGCGCAGCAGCAGGGGGTGATGCGCTATCAGCAGGCCGCGCTCACCGACCGTCTCGACCACCTCGGCGGTGGCGTCGACCGCGACGGTGACCTCCTCGATCGGCTCGTCGGGATCCCCGCAGACCAGTCCTACGGAATCCCAGGCCTGCGCGAGCCCCGGCGGGTAGGCCGCGTCGAGCACGGCGATGATGTCGGCGAGTCGCACACTCATTCCAGCACCTCCCGCAGCGCCTCGACGAGCACCGGCCACTCTGCCCGTACTGCGGCCCTAAGGTAGTCGTCACCCAGTCCTACGAAAGTGTCGCACCTGCGCACCGCGATTCCCTTGGCGCGCAACCGCTTCCGGGTCAGCACCGCATCCCCGGCGGCGAACAACACGAACGGCGCCTGCCCATCGACCACGTCGAGACCCAGGCCGCGCAGGGCCGCGCAGAAGTCCGACCGCCATAGCGCCAGCTGTTCGGCGTCGGCGCGTGCGGCGGCCACCGCCTCGGGCGCACAGCAGGCGGTGATCGCCTCGAGTTGCAGGGTGCCCAGCGGCCAGTGCGGCCGCGGCGACGACAGCCGGTTCAGCACGTCCGGGGCGCCGATCGCGTAGCCGACCCGCAGGCCCGCCAGCGACCACGTCTTGGTGAGGCTGCGCAGCACCAGAACATCCGGCGGCGCGCACCCGGCGAGCGACTCAGGCTCGCCGGGCACCGCGTCGGCGAACGCCTCATCGACCACCAGCAGTCGACCGGGACGGCGCAGGGCGAGCACCGCCTCCCGCGGATGCAGCACACCGGTGGGGTTGGTGGGATTGCCCAGCACGACAAGATCGGCGGCGGCCGGAACCGCCGCGGCGCTCAGCCGGAACGGCGGCGCCAGCACCGCGTGGCACACCGGCACACCGGCGGCGGCTAGGGCGGCCTCGGGCTCGGTGAACGACGGGGCGACGAGCGCGGCCAGGCTCGGCCGCAGTGCGGGCAGCAGGCTGAAACCCTCCGACCCCCCGGACAGCAGCAGCACATGGTCGGGCCCGACGCCGTGCCGGGACGCCACCGCCGCCGTGGCGGCCTTCTCGTCGGCTGCGCACGGGTAGCGGGCCAGATCGCCCAGCCGCCCGGCCAGCCGCGCCACCAGCCATGACGGCGGAGCGCTGTGGCGGACGTTGACGGCGAAGTCGAGCAGGCCCGGATCGGCGTCCTGGTCGCCGTGATAGCGCGAGCCGGGGCGCGGCGCCTGCCGGTCACCGTGCTCGCTCACCAGTAGCACAGTAGTGCGCGACAATGGTCCGGTGACGTGCACAGCCGCCGACACCCGCCCGCAGCTGGTGATCTTCGACCTCGACGGCACGCTGACCGATTCGGCGCCCGGTGTGGTGGCCAGCTTCCGGCACGCGCTGGCGGCGGTCGGCGCCGTCCCGCCCACCGACGACTCCGCGCGGCTGGCCGAACTCGTGGTCGGCCCGCCCATGCACCACACCCTGGCCGCACTCGGTCTGGGCGACCGCGCCGAGGAGGCGATCGCCGCCTACCGCGCCGACTACACCAGCCGGGGCTGGGCCATCAACAACCTCTATGACGGCATCGCAGAGCTCCTCACCGATCTGCGCC
>JAIOQK010000450.1 GCA_021413425.1 Mycobacterium sp. | reverse complement strand
TACGGGGCGCACAAGGTCTCCGACCGTCTCGACTACCCGATGGAGGAGTTGTACCGCGTGCCCCGAGTGCACCTCGCCAAGCTGGTCGAGGTCACCGGGCGCCTCGGTTATCCCGACGAGGCCGAGATTCTGGCGAAGTTCTTGGCCCGCTGAGGAGTTCAGCCGACGCGCAGCCAGCCGGTGGTGTGCCGGTAGACCGTTGAGCGCGTGACCTCCCGCGTGCTGGTCACCCCGTCGCGGACCACCCTGGCACCGGTGGTGCCCAACTGGACCGCCCGCGCGGTCTGCCATCGTCGCGGCCAGCGGCCCGCGACGGCCACCCGAACCCCGGGCATCGCGGCGGTCGGCTCGATCCGCACGCCGGATACCTCGCCGTCGAACAGCACGGTGTCGTCGGCCACCGCCTCGCCGACGATCACCGTCGATCCCTCCGGCGGCAGCCACAGCGCCGCGCCGGTGATCGCCGTCCCGGTGTCGTCGCGGATGAGCGGAGTGCGCCGCGCCGGCGCGGTGCGGGCGCGTTGGGCGCTGCGCCGGCCCGTCACGTGGGCTACCTCGACGTCGAGCCGGTCGGTGCGCATCAGCCGGGTGAGCACCGCGGCCAGATCGCGCTTCGAGCCGACGACGGCGAGACGGCGGGCATCTGCGCTCGCACCGTCGATCTGACCCTCGGTCTCGATGTGTGCCAAGGGCAGGCCGACCAGGGGCCGCGGTAGATGGTGGGCGCCGAAAATCAGCACCATGATCGGTGTTTGCGGCCCGATCTTCGGCCCGATCGTCATCAAAGACCCTCCCCAGACTGCGCTCCGATAGGGTAGGTCACCGGCTGCACCACCATAAGCAGGAGAAACACCATGCCGGCAATCGTGCTCATCGGCGCCCAGTGGGGCGACGAGGGCAAAGGGAAGGCCACCGATCTACTCGGTGGCCGCGTTCAGTGGGTGGTGCGCTACCAGGGTGGCAACAACGCCGGCCACACCGTAGTTCTGCCCACCGGGGAGAACTTCGCACTACACCTGATCCCATCGGGCATCCTCACCCCGGGTGTCACCAACGTGATCGGTAACGGGGTCGTCGTCGATCCCGGCGTGCTCTTGACCGAGCTGCAGGGTCTGCAGGATCGCGGGGTGGATACTTCGGGGCTGTTGATCTCCGCTGACGCCCACCTGCTCATGCCGTACCACGTCGCGATCGACAAGGTCACCGAGCGCTATCTGGGCAACAAGAAGATCGGCACCACCGGACGCGGCATCGGCCCGTGCTATCAGGACAAGATCGCCCGCATCGGCATCCGGGTTGCCGACGTGCTCGACCCCGATCTGCTGGCGGCCAAGATCGGCGCATCGCTGGATTTCAAGAACCAGGTACTGGTCAAGATCTACAACCGCAAGGCTCTCGACCCGGGCGAGGTCACCGACGCGCTGCTGGCCCAGGCCGAGGGTTTCGCCCACCGCATCGCCGACACGCGCCTGCTGCTCAACACCGCTCTGGAGTCCGGCGAGACGGTTCTGCTGGAAGGGTCCCAGGGCACACTGCTCGACGTCGATCACGGCACCTACCCGTACGTGACGTCGTCGAACCCGACCGCCGGCGGCGCGGCTGTCGGCTCCGGTATCGGACCCACCCGGATCACCACGGTTCTCGGCATCCTGAAGGCGTACACCACCCGGGTCGGCTCCGGGCCGTTCCCCACCGAGTTGTTCGACGACAGCGGTGAGTACCTGGCCAAGACCGGCGGCGAGGTCGGCGTGACCACCGGCCGGCGGCGCCGCTGCGGCTGGTTCGACGCCGTCATCGCCCGCTACGCCACCCGGGTCAACGGCATCACCGATTACTTCCTCACCAAACTCGACGTG
>JAIOQK010000449.1 GCA_021413425.1 Mycobacterium sp. | reverse complement strand
GGATTGGCCGGACTGCCCGGCCTGCCGGAGGTGATGCGCGAGGAGGACGTGCGCGCCACCTATCAGAGGCTCACCGGCGTCGAACTGGGCGACCTAAGCTGGTTCTACGTGTACTCGGGGGTGATCTGGTGCGTGGTGTTCATGCGCACCGGGGCGCGGCGGGTGCACTTCGGCGAGATGGAGCGGCCCGATGACGTCGAGTCGCTGTTCTACCACGGGGGCCTGTTGAAACGACTGATGGAGAAATAATGCTCGGGCCGCTTGACGAATACCCCGTCCACCAGGTCCCCCAGCCGATCGCCTGGCCGGGATCCTCGGACCGCAACTTCTACGACCGCTCGTACTTCAATGCCCACGACCGCACCGGCGACATCTTCGTCATCACCGGCATCGGGTACTACCCCAACCTCGGCGTCAAGGACGCCTTCATGCTGGTGAGGCGCGGCGACACCCAGACCGCGGTGCACCTGTCCGACGCCATCGACGCCGACCGGCTGAACCAGCACGTGGGCGGCTACCGCCTCGACGTCGTCGAACCACTGCAGAAGCTGCGCATCACCCTCGATGAGACCGAGGGCATCGCCGCCGACCTCACCTGGAATGGGCTCTTCGGTGTGGTGCAGGAGCAGCGCCACGTGATGCGCTCGGGCACCAAGGTCACCCTGGACGCACAGCGCTTCGCCCAACTCGGTTCGTGGAGCGGGAAACTGGTGATCGACGGCGAGGAGATCCGCGTCGATCCGAAGACCTGGATCGGCACCCGCGACCGGTCGTGGGGCATCCGCCCGATCGGCGAACCCGAGCCGGCCGGCCGGCCCGCCGACCCGCCGTTCGAGGGCATGTGGTGGCTGTATGTGCCGATGGCGTTCGAGGACTTCGCCATCGTCGTCATCATCCAGGAGGAGCCCAGCGGGTTCCGCACCGTCAACGACTGCACCCGGATCTGGCGCGA
This sequence comes from Mycobacterium sp., assembly GCA_021413425.1. GTDB lineage: Bacteria > Actinomycetota > Actinomycetes > Mycobacteriales > Mycobacteriaceae > Mycobacterium. Next base: position 703 of record JAIOQK010000449.1, on the reverse strand, counting down.
CGGCCGCATCGAGCAGCTGGGCTGGCCGCGGGTGAAGATCGCCTACAACTCCGGCACACGGATTCCCACCGGCGCGATCATCGAGGCCACCGACGCCGCCGGTGAGCCGCTGCGCTTCGAGGTGGAGTCCAAGCTGCCGGTGCCCATCCACGTCGGCGGCGGCTACGGAGGCGACTCGGACTGGCTGCACGGGGTGTGGAAGGGCGAGAAGTTCACCGAACGGCTCACCTACGACATGACCGACCCGGCGATCATCGGCCGCTCCGGCTTCGGGGTGATCGACCACGTCGGCCGCGCGGTCTGCCATGAGGGCGGCAAGCAGTCCGAGGGCTGGGGCCTGTTCGAGCACGGCGCGCTGGGCCGCCACGACCCGTCCGGCTTCGCCGACTGGCTGTCGGTCGCACCGTAGCGCCCGGACGCGAGCGGGCGGCTAACTCAGCTCGTCGACCACTGCCGCCAGCACGTCCACCGCGATCGGTCCCGGCTGGTACAGGCACACCGTCTCCGAGCCGCCGGCCGCCTCGGCGCGCAGCCGGATGTGCTCGGCGATCTGCCGCGGGGTGCCGCAGGCGGCGATGGTGTGCAGCACCTCGTCGGTGATCAGTGCACCCATCTCTGCCCACCGGCCCTGCTTGGTCAGCGCGTGCAACTCCGGCTGCAGGTCCCCCCAGCCGTGGATGTCGAGCACTGGGCGGTAGGCCGG
>JAIOQK010000064.1 GCA_021413425.1 Mycobacterium sp. | reverse complement strand
AGGGCGTAGGCCGACTTGTACAGGTGGCTGCCACCGCAGATGCCGCAGATGCGCGGACACACGATGAGGCCGGCCTGCGGGTCCTTGCCGCGCAGGATGATCTCGAATCCGCGGAACATCGCGGCCTCGGTCCAGGCCGAGGTGACGACGCCGTCTTCGATGGTGACCCGGACGTCGAGGTCGCCCTCGACGCGTCCGAGCGGGCTGACGTGTAGATCCATGGATGTCATTGGGGTAAGTCCTCCAGAGTTTTCAGGTCGGGGTGTGGGCGGCAGCGTGGCTCAGACGACGAACATGTCTTCTTTGGACCAGTCCGGCGCGGCCAGGCGGGCTGCGGCGGCGTGTGCCAGGTAGCTCAGCTTCTTGGCGCCGGTGCCCACTTCCTTCGGGATCACCCCGGCCACCTTCTGCGTCTTGAACAGCGTTCCGGGGGCGAGGTCGAAGTGCGGGAACTCCGGTTCGGTGCAGCCGTAGCAGGGCTGGCCGGCGCGGGTCTTCGACGACTGGCGGTTCCACAGGATCCGGTTGCACGGCGAGTGCGTCATCGGGCCGCGGCAGCCGAACTCGTAGAACAGGCAGCCGGTGCGGGTGCCCTCACCGAAGGACATCGTGGACTGCTTGTACTCGTAGAACTGCACGCGGGTGCAGCCGGTCTGGGTGAAGGTCTTGAAGAAGGTCTCGGGCCGCTGCAGATCATCAAGCGAGATGTCGCCGGTGCGGCCGGTGGCCAGGGCCACCAGGATCTGGGTGATCCAGTCCGGGTGCGCCGGGCAGCCGGGGATGTTGATGACCGGCAGGCCGGCCTTCGACTTGAAGTCGGGGCCCAGGAATCCGCCCTTGTTGCGCTTGTGGAACTGCAGGCCGGTCGAACCGGACGGGTTGGGCTCCATCGCCGGGATGCCGCCCCAGCAGGCGCAGTCGCCGATGGCGACGACGATGCCGGCCTGGGCGGCCATCTCGGCGACCCAGTCCTTCATCGGGCGGTCGGCGAACAGGTCCATCCGGCCGGGCCCGTTGGGCCCCTCGATGACCGTGCCCTCGAAGACGAAGACGGCCATCGGGCACGCGCCGGAGGCGCAGTCCCGGAAGATCTTCTGCGCCTGATTGCCCAGCTCAAGACCCAGTGACGGGTGCCAGATGACCTCGAGACCGAAGTCGACGATCAGGTCGACGACGTTGGGTTCATCGGCGTTGAGGAACGACATTGTGTTGCCACTGCACGCCCCTCCCTGTAACCACAGAACAGATGCCATGGGGGCAGCTCCTATCAGAAAAACGAGTGTGTTGACACTAGCGTTTCGGAGCTGACCCTGGCACCGGATTCGCGAGGACCATTGTCACCTATCACCGGCATTTACCGGGCGGAAACACGCGGAATACACAGGGTTCTCATAGCGCTCGGATAGTCCGCTTAGATAGGCCGCTCAGATAGGCCGCTCAGATAGGCACAGTAACCGTGACGGAGGTGCCGTTGCCGGGCCGCGACGAGACCACCAGCGCGCCGCCCACCAGGTCGGCCCGCTCGGCCATCGACAGCATCCCGTAGCCGTGCGTCGGTAATCCTGGTGCGGCATCGAACCCGGCGCCGCGATCGGCGACCTCCAGGCGTGCCACGCCCTCTCGCACCGTGAAGCTGACCGAGGCGCGCAACGCCCGGGAGTGTTTCACCACGTTCTGCACCGCCTCCTGGGCGATCCGGTACAGCG
>JAIOQK010000428.1 GCA_021413425.1 Mycobacterium sp. | reverse complement strand
CTCACCGAATGGTTGGACGATCGCTTTGTCGTGACGCTCGCCCGGGCCGCCGTCGGGATCCCAGACGATGACGGTGTTGGAGGCGGCCGGGTTGTCCGGCGTCCAGTCCGGCCGGGCCAGCACCGCACCCACCAGGATCGGCACCCCGATCGCCCGGGCCGCGGTCTCTATCTCCGCGGCGGCGTCGGAGTTGAGTAACGGGTCGATGTCGGAGGAGTTCTCCGGCCAGATCACGAACGCCGGCTGCCGCGCCGTGCCGGCCTTGACGTCGGCGGCCAGTTTCAGGGTCTGCTGCACGTGGTTGTCGAGCACGGCGCGGCGCTGACTGGCGAAATCCAGTCCCAGCCGGGGCACGTTGCCCTGGACGGCGGCGACGGTGACGGTCGGCTCGTCGCCGCCGGCCATCCCGGCGCGCCGCATCCCGGGCGCGACGGCCGCGGTCACCAGAAGCACCGCGCACATCAGCGCGGCCGGCACCACCAGCGGGGCCGCCGGGTGGTGCTCACCGCGGCGGCGCACCGCAGCGAGACCCTCGATCACCAGCGCGCACAGCGAGGTGCCCGCAACGGCGACCGCGAACGACAGCAGTGGCACGCCGCCGAGGCGGGCCAGGGCCAGGAAGGGTCCATTCGTCTGGCTGAAAGCGATTACCCCCCAGGGGAATCCGCCGAACGGGATACTGGACTTCAGCCATTCCTGCAGCGACCACAGCAGTGCCAGCCACAGCGGCCAGCCGGGTAGCCGGGCCACCACCACCGCCATCGCGCCGAACAGACCGGTGAACAGCGCCTGCAGCATCGACAGCGCGATCCACGGCGCCACGCCCACCAGCCCGCTGATCCACGGCAGCAGCGGAAGATAGAAGGCCAGACCGGTCAGGAATCCGTAGCCGAAGCCGCCCGCCGGTGTGGTTGAGGGATGGGTGAGCACCCAACTCAGCAGCGCGATGGACGGCACCGCCGCCCACCACCAGCCGGTCGGCGGGAAACTGACACACAGCAGCAGGCAGGCGAGCACGCTGACACCGAGGCGCATCAGCCGCCCGGAGAGCGTGGCGATGAATCGCTGCGCCCGCTCAGCCATGGAGCTCAGCCATGGAGCACGACCCCGCGGTGCACGCTCTGCCGGCAGCGCGGCAGCGCGGCGTCGGGGTTCAGGCGCGGCAGGCTCGGCACCCGCGAGCGGGGGTCGATGGACCAGCGGGCCACCTCATCGGCCGGTGCGGTCACTTCACGTTCGCCGGTGTCCCAGACGGCGTAGGAGGCCGGCGCCCCCGGAACCAGGGTGCCGGTGACGCCGTCGCGCACCCCGCCGGCCCGCCACGCCCCGCGGGTGGCGGCGGTGAAGGCGGCACGGGCCGAGATGGCGCTGCCGGGCGTGCGGTGATGGCTGGCTGCGCGCACCCACTCCCAGGGATCCATGGAAGTCACGGGGGCATCCGAGCCCAGCGCCAGCCGCACGCCTGCCGATGCTAACAGCGCCAGCGGATTGAGCCGGGCGGCCCGATCGGGCCCGAGCCGGCGGGCGTACATGCCGTCCGCACCGCCCCAGAGCGCGTCGAAACCGGGCTGCACGCTCGCGGTGATCCCCCACGCGCCGAGCTTGGCGGCCTGCTCCGGCGAGACCATCTCCAGGTGCTCGAGACGGTGCCCGCAGCGGGCGACGGCCGGGGCGCCGAACCGCCGCACCGTCGCCTCCAGCCCCTCCACGACGGCGGTGACCGCCGCGTCGCCGATGACGTGGAACCCCGCCGTCACCCCCGCCTCGGTGCAGGCACCGAGATGCTCGGCGACGGCGGCGGCGTCCAGGTACGCAGTGCCGGTGCTCTGCGGAGCATCGGCGTAGGGCTGACACAGCCACGCGGTGCGCGACCCCAGCGCTCCGTCGACGAAGAGATCCCCGGCCAGCCCGCGCGCGCCGGTGGCCTCGACGAGCGCACGGGCCTGGGCGGCGGTGGACACCGCCTCGCCCCAGTAGCCAACGACCTCGACACCGTGGTCGAGCGCACGCCGTTCGGCCCAATCCTGGGCACCGGCGATGTCCGGCCCGGCGCACTCATGGACCGCGACGATTCCGGCGGCGGCGGCGTGATCGAGGGCTGCGCGGCGCGCCTCATCACGCTGGGCCACGGTGAGCAGCAGGCGCGCCTGCGCGCGCACCAGG
>JAIOQK010000063.1 GCA_021413425.1 Mycobacterium sp. | reverse complement strand
CGCCGACCATCTGACCAACCCCGCCGACCCGGGCTACGTCGTCGCCTACTTCGGCTTGATCATCTTCTTCACGTTCTTCTACACCTCGGTGACCTTCAACCCGCAGGACCGGGCCGACGAGATGAAGAAGTTCGGCGGCTTCATCCCCGGCATCCGGCCCGGCAAGCCCACCGCGGACTACCTGCAGTACGTGCTCAGCCGGATCACCCTGGTCGGCTCTATCTACCTCGGCATGATCGCCGTCCTGCCGAATCTGTTCCTGTCCAGTGGTGGCGGCGGTAACCTGCAGAACATCCCGTTCGGCGGCACGGCGGTCCTGATCATGATCGGCGTCGGCCTCGACACCATCAAGCAGATCGAAAGCCAACTGATGCAGCGCAACTACGAGGGATTCCTTAAGTGAGGATTGTCCTGCTGGGCCCGCCGGGGGCCGGTAAGGGCACCCAAGCCGTCCAGCTCGCCGAGAAACTCGGCGTGCCGCAGATCTCCACCGGTGAATTGTTCCGGGAGAACATCACAGGCGGCACCAAGCTGGGACTGGAAGCCCAGAAGTATCTGGACGCCGGTGATCTCGTCCCGTCCTCTCTCACCAACGCTCTGGTCGACGACCGGCTCGGCCACAACGATGTGGCGGGCGGGTTCATCCTCGATGGATTTCCCCGTACGGTCGAGCAGGCCGAAGCCCTGCACGACATGCTCGAGCGCCGCGGCCTGAAGCTGGACGCTGTGGTCGAGTTCCGGGTGCCCGAGGAGGAGTTGGTGTCGCGCCTGGCGTCCCGCGGCCGCGCCGACGACACCGAGGACGTCATCCGCAACCGGTTCCGGGTCTACCGCGACGAGACCGCGCCGCTGCTGGACTACTACCGCAATGAGTTGAAGACGGTCGATGCCGTCGGCTCCCTCGACGAGGTCTTCACGCGGGCGCTGCAGGCACTCGGCCGCTAGCCCACCGGTCACGATAATGGTCTCCCTGCCCGGACTCCGGGGCCGCAAGACCGTGCCGGCCCGCACCGCCGGCGAACTCGACGCGATGGCCGCCGCCGGATCGGTGGTGGCCGCCGCACTGCACGCCGTGCAACGGGGCGCTATCGCCGGTGCGTCCACCGCGGATCTCGACGAGGTCGCCGAGACGGTGATCCGCGAGGCCGGCGCCACCCCGTCATTCCTGGGCTACCACGGCTTTCCGGCGAGCATCTGCTCCTCGGTCAACGACCGCGTGGTGCATGGGATCCCGTCCGGCGACGAGGTGCTGGCCCACGGTGATCTGGTGTCGATCGACTGCGGCGCCATCGTCGACGGCTGGCACGGCGACGCCGCCATCACCTTCGGGGTGGGCGCGCTGATCCCCGCCGACGAGGCGCTGTCGGAGGCGACGAAGACGGCGATGGAGGCAGGCATCGCGGCCATGGTGGCGGGTAACCGGCTGACCGATGTCTCGCACGCCATCGAGACCGCCACCCGGGCCATCGAGCAGGCGCACGGACGGCGCTACGGCATCGTCGCCGGGTACGGCGGACACGCGATCGGCAACCGCATGCATATGGATCCGTTCCTGCCCAACGAGGGCCAACCGGGTCGCGGGCCGACTCTGGTGACGGGTTCGGTACTGGCCATCGAGCCGATG
>JAIOQK010000062.1 GCA_021413425.1 Mycobacterium sp. | reverse complement strand
CAGGCCGGGGTGGAGAACGTCCTCGACATCATGGGTGGCGGCATCGACTCCGCACTGCGCGGTCTGGCCAAATCCAGCGTGCATGATCTCGGGCCCGACGACGTCCTGGTGCCGCCGGGATTCACCCGCGGCCTGGGTGTCTGACGCACCAACTCCTCAGGTGATCCACGACCTGGGCGGCGCCACGTCGGCTGAGCTGGCTGACGGCGCCGCCATCGTCCTGGTGCCGGTGGGATCAACCGAACAGCACGGCCCGCATCTGCCGCTGGATACCGACACCCGGGTGGCCACCGCGGTAGCCGCCGCCGTGGCGGCGAACCTCGATCTGGTGGTGGCGCCGCCGATCGCCTACGGGGCCTCCGGTGAGCACCAGGGTTTTGCCGGAACCGTCTCCATCGGCACCGCCGCGTTGCAGGCTGTGCTGGTGGAGTACGGCCGATCGGCATCGGACTGGGCGCGGCGGGTGGTGTTCGTCAACGGCCACGGCGGCAACCTCGACGCACTGCGCGCCGCCGTCGCCCTGCTGCGCACCGAAGACCGCGACGCCGCCTGGTGTGCGCCCACCGCCGCCGGGTCCGACGCCCACGCCGGACACACCGAAACCTCACTGCTGCTGCATCTTTCACCCGATCTCGTGCGCACCGCGCAGAGCCGCCCGGGCAATACCGGAGCATTGGCCGACCTGATGCCGCAACTGCGCGCCGGCGGCGTAGGCGCCGTCAGCGACTCCGGGGTCCTGGGCGACCCCACCACCGCCACCGCCGACCACGGCGCGCGGCTGTTCGCCGCGATGGTCGACGACTGCGTCGATCGGGTGCGGCGCTGGCAGCCACGGGCCGACGGGATGTTGACATGAGTGCGCCGCGCCTGCCGGACGGATTCGCCGTGCAACTCGACCGCCGGGTGCGCGCCGTCGGGGCCGCCGCACTGCTGGGCGGTTCGCCCACCCGGCTGCTGCGGCTGTCGCCGACCGCGCGCGGCCTGATCGACGATTCCCTGCCCGAGGGCCGGGTGGAAGTCCGCGACGGCGCCAGCGCCGAACTGGCCCGGGCATTGCTCGACGCCACCGTCGCCCATCCGCGTCCGGCCGGTGGTCCGTCACACCGCGACGTGACCGTCGTCGTTCCGGTGCGCGACAACCTCACCGGGCTGCGACGGCTGGTCATGTCGCTACGCGGCCTGACGGTGGTCATCGTCGACGACGGCTCGTCGACACCGGTCACCGACCACGACTTCCCGGATGCGCCGTGCGACATCGAGATCGTCCGCCACGATCGCAGCCGGGGCCCGGCCGCGGCCCGCAACACCGGCCTGCAGCGCTGCCGGACCGACTTCGTCGCCTTCCTCGACTCCGACGTCGAACCACGCCGGGGCTGGCTGGAATCGCTGCTCGGGCATTTCTGCGACCCCGCGGTCGCACTGGCGGCCCCGCGCATCGTGGCCCTCGGTACCGATTCGGCCTCGGCCGGCTCACTGCTCGCCCGTTACGAAGCGGGGCGCTCGGCCCTGGACCTGGGGGAGCGCGAAGCGCCCGTACTGCCCTACAGCACGGTGTCGTATGTGCCCAGTGCGGCGATCGTGTGCCGGCGCTCCGCCGTCGAGCGGATCGGCGGCTTCGATGAGTCGCTGGCCTCCGGCGAGGACGTCGACCTGTGCTGGCGTCTGCTCGAGGACGGCATGCGCCTGCGCTACGAGCCGATCGCCCTGGTTTCCCACCAGCACCGCCACACGTTGCGGGCGTGGTTGTCGCGCAGAGCGTTCTACGGAACCTCGGCCGCACCGCTGTCGCTGCGGCACCCCGACAAGACCGC
>JAIOQK010000427.1 GCA_021413425.1 Mycobacterium sp. | reverse complement strand
GCAGCAGTGGGCTCGGTGCTGGTGGGCGAGCGTCCCGACCATGAGTGGGCCGGCGATCCCCGGGTGCGCGAGGTGGTCGCCGGACTGGTGGCCGACCTCGACTGGGCGGCGCCGGTCTCGTCGCTGTCCGGCGGACAGCGCCGCCGGGTTGAACTGGCGGCCCTGCTGATCGGCGACTGGGACGTCATAGCCCTCGACGAGCCGACCAACCACCTCGACGTCGAGGGCATCACCTGGCTGGCCGCCCATCTCAGGACGCGATGGCCGCGCAACTCCGGCGGCCTTCTGGTGGTGACCCACGACCGGTGGTTCCTCGACGAGGTGGCCACCACCACCTGGGAGGTGCACGACAGCCCGGCCGGCGGTGTGGTGGAGCCGTTCGAAGGCGGCTACGCCTCCTATGTGCTGCAGCGCGTCGAGCGGGACCGGCAGGCCACGACCGCGGAGGCCAAACGGCAGAACCTGATGCGCAAAGAGCTCGCCTGGCTGCGTCGCGGCGCGCCGGCCCGCACCTCCAAGCCGAAGTTCCGCATCGAGGCCGCCAACTCACTGATCGCCGACGTCCCCCCGCTGCGCAATCGGATCGAGTTGGCCAAACTCGCGACCGCCCGGCTGGGCAAGGATGTCATCGACCTGCTCGACGTGTCGGTGGCCTACCCGAACGCCCCAGACGACAGGCCGGTGCTGCGCGACGTCGAGTGGCGGATCGCACCCGGTGAGCGCACCGGCATCGTGGGCGCCAACGGCGCGGGCAAGTCCACCCTGCTCGGCCTGATCGCCGGAACCGTCACGCCGAGCAGCGGCCGGGTGAAACGCGGTAAGACCGTGCGCCTGGCCATGCTCGACCAAGAGGCCGGCCGGCTGGCCGACATCGAGGGCGACCTGGTGCGCGAGGTGATCGCGACACTGCAGACCGGATATCTCGTCGACGGTAAGGAGCTGACACCCACCCAGCTGTTGGAACGCTTGGGATTTCGGCGCGAGCAGCTGTCATCGCGGGTGGGTGAGCTGTCCGGAGGTCAGCGCCGCCGGCTGCAGTTGATGCTGACACTGCTCGATGAACCCAACGTGCTGGTGCTCGACGAGCCCACCAACGACGTCGACATCGACATGCTCTCGGCCACCGAGGATCTGCTCGACTCGTGGCCGGGCACGCTGATCGTGGTGTCCCACGACCGGTATCTGCTGGAGCGGGTCACCGATCAGCAGTACGCCGTCATCGACGGCCGACTGCGTCACCTACCCGGCGGGGTCGATGAATATCTGCGCATCGCGGCGCGACAGGACAAAACCGAACCGGCGCCCGCCGCGAAACCGGAGCAGGCGGCGGGCCTGGCCGGGGCGCAACTCCGCACCCTGCAGAAGGAAGTGGCCGCGCTGGAGCGCATGCTGGCGAAGCTGGCGGCCACGGTGGACGCCAAGCATGTCCAGATCGCCGAGCACGACCAGTCCGACCACGTCGGGATCAGCCGTCTCACAGCGCAATTGCGTGATCTGGAAGCCGAAGTGAGCGCTACCGAGAACCGTTGGCTCCACGCCTCCGAGGTGCTCGAGTCAGGCGGCTGAGATGACCGGGGCTGTTCGGCTCAGCGCCACAGCCGCCGGCGCAGGGACTCCGCGGTCTCGCGAAGTCTGGCCAGTTGCGCGACGACCTGCTGCGGCGCTGTCCCGCCGCGAGCGTTTCGTGAGGACACCGAACCGGTCACGGTCAGCACCTCGCGGACATCCGGCGTCAGCTGATCGGTGATGGCGGCCAACTCAGAGTCGGTCAGCCCCTCCAGTCCCACACCCCGGGCCTCCGCGGCCAGGACCGCTGCCCCGGCGGCCTCGTGGGCGATGCGGAACGGCACCCCGCGGCGCACCAGCCACTCGGCGACATCGGTCGCCAGCGTGTAGCCGGCCGGCGCAAGTGCCGCCATCCGCTCGGTGTCGAAGTGCAGCGTCTCGACCAGACCCGCCATCGCGGGAAGCACGAGCTCCAACTGCGCAACCGAGTCGAACAGCGGCTCCTTGTCCTCCTGCAGATCGCGGTTGTACGCCAGCGGCTGGGCCTTGAGGGTGGCCAGCAGGCCGGCGAGGTTGCCGATCAGCCGTCCCGACTTACCGCGGGCCAACTCGGCGACATCCGGATTCTTCTTCTGCGGCATGATCGAGCTGCCGGTGGACCAGGAGTCGTGCAGAGTGACATAACCGAATTCGGTTGTGCTCCACAGGATAATGTCTTCGGCCAGTCGCGACAAGTCGACCCCGATCATCGCCAGCACGAACGCCGCCTCGGCGGCGAAGTCCCGCGACGCGGTGGCGTCGATCGAGTTGTCCGCGGCCGCGGTGAACCCCAG
>JAIOQK010000426.1 GCA_021413425.1 Mycobacterium sp. | reverse complement strand
TCCATCAGCAACACGTCGGGTTGCACGGCGATGGCGCGGGCGATGCACAGCCGTTGCTGCTGGCCGCCGGATAGGCCGCCGCCGGGCTTGTCGAGGCGGTCCTTGACCTCGTTCCACAGATTCGCCGCGCGCAAGGAACGCTCTGCGGTCTCATTGAGTACCGCACTGTTGCGTACGCCCTGCAGTCTGGGGCCGGCGACCACGTTGTCCCGGATCGACATCGTCGGAAATGGATTGGGGCGCTGGAAGACCATTCCGATGGTCTTGCGCACACTCACCGGATCGATGCCTGCCCCGTAGATATCCTCCCCGTCGAGCAGCACGGAGCCTTCCACACGGCCGCCCGGAATCACCTCGTGCATCCGATTCAGTGCCCGTAGCACGGTCGACTTGCCGCATCCGGACGGGCCGATGAACGCAGTGACGCTGCGCGGCGGGACAGCCAGGGATACCTCCGCGACGGCCTGGAAGGCACCGTAGTAGATGTTGACGTCTTTGAGATCCAACCGCTTTGCCACGGTTTACTCCTCGAGTGCTAGGCCCGGTTCCGGGTGAGGTACCGGTTGATGAAGGCTGCCGCCACGTAGAACGCGGAGACAAGGAGTATCAGGGTCAGGGCCGCGCCCCAGACCCGCTGTCGCCCAGCGGCTTCCGGGTTGATCAGTTCGCTGTATATGAGTAGCGGCAGTGACGCCATATTGCCGTCGAAGGCGTCGTAGTTGATCGAGCGGGCGTAGCCGACAAGTACCAGCACCGGTGCCGTCTCGCCCATCACCCGTGCCAGGGCGAGCAGGATGCCGCTGATCATGCCGGGCAGCGCTGTGGGTACGACGATCCGCACGATCGTCTTCCACTTGGGTACGCCGAGGGCGTACGCAGCCTCCCGTAGTTCGTCGGGCACGAGCTTGAGCACCTCTTCGCTGCTTCGCACCACCACCGGCAGCATGAGCAACACCAGCGCCAGCGACACGGCAAAGGCGCTCTGCGGGAATCCCAACGTCCCGATCCACAAGGCGAACACGAACAGTGCCGCGACGATCGAGGGAACCCCGGCCAGGATGTCGACCATGAAGGTGGTGACCTTGGCGAACCGCCCGGTGCCGTACTCGACGAGGTAGATCGCTGCCATGATCCCCAGGGGGACCGAGAGGACAGCGGCGATACCGGCCTGCACCAGAGTGCCGTAGATGGCGTGATAGACCCCGCCGGCGAACTGGTCCGGCAGCACCCCGGCCAGGGACCGACTCCACCACCCGGGGCTGATGACGGCCTTGAACCCGCGCTCGAGAACCGTGTAGAGCAACCACACCAGCGGAACCATCGCGATCATGAACGATGTCCCGAACGCGACGGTGGCGATCGTGTTCTTGATCTTGCGGCCGGCGCTCAAGGGATGGAACGTCGGTCCCTTGACGGCAACGTCGAGCGCTTCGGTGCTCATCCTCCGCTCACCCTTCCGCCGGCGGCGATGCGCGCCAGGGCGTTGACGATGAACGTCAGAATGAAGAGCACGAAACCGGCCGCGATGTACGCCCCGGTGGGCAGCTTGGAACTGAATTCCGCCGCGGCCGAGGCGATCTTGGACGCGAAGGTGTAGCCACCGTCGAACAGCGACCAGTGTCCGGCCTGCGCGGCCGACCGCAGGATGATCAGGACGGCCACGGTTTCGCCGAGTGCTCGACCCAGGCCGAGCATCGACCCGGCAATCATCCCGCTGCGGCCGTAGGGGAAGACGGTCATCCGGATCACCTCCCATTTGGTCGCGCCGAGGGCCTGCGCGGCCTCGACATGACCGCGTGGTGTGAGGCTGAAGACCTCCCGGGTGACCGAGGTGATGATGGGCAGAATCATCACCGCCAACACCACGCCGGCGGTGAAGATCGTGCCGCCACCGACGAGTGAGACGTTGCCGTCGGCGAAGAGGAAGAGCCAGCCGAGTTTGTCGTTGATGAACCCGGCGACCGGGGCCAGCCACGGGGCCAGCACGAAGATGCCCCACAGCCCGAACACGATCGAGGGCACCGCGGCCAAGAGGTCGACCAGGATGGCGAACGGTTTGGCCAACCGGCGGGGTGCGTAGTCGGTCAGGAACGCCGCGATCCCGATGGCGATGGGTACCGCGATGATCAGAGCGAAGACCGCACTGAGCACGGTGACCTGGAACAGCTCGGCGATGCCGAACCGCAGATTGCTCTCATCGGTTGTGCTGAACTCCGAGCTGGTGATGAAGTTCGCCTTGTTCGCCTGCAGGGACGGCACGGCGCGGATCACCAGGAACAGACCCATCAAGGCGATCGCGGCGATGATCGTCGCCCCTGCAGCGGTCGCCACCGATCCGAAGATCCGATCGCCCCACCGGTGCCCGGTGCGGAGCCCGGTCCCGGGCGGCTGATCGGGGGCCATGGTGGAAGTATCACCCAACTGGGGAGGCGGCGACACGGGCGGGGAACTCATGGCGACCGGTTCGGGTGTGATCGTCATCGAGTGATCGGCGTGATGCTCAGGAGATCGCGTCGATGGCCTTGACCAGCTTGCCCTTGAAGGACTCCGGCACCGGAATGTACCCGTTGTCGGTCAGTCCTTCCTGACCCATGCCCAGAGCCACCGTGAGGAAGGCCTTCACCGCGGGCGCGACCTCGCTGTCCGGGTACTTGGAGCAGACGACCGAGTAGGTGGCGAGCACGATCGGGTAGGCGCCCGGAACCGAGGGCTTGTAGAACGAGGAGGTGTCGAGGACCAGATCGTTGCCCTGGCCCTTGACCGTGACTCCGGCGATGGACGCTCCGACCGACTCGACGGACAGTTCCACCGGATCAGGTCCGGCGGAGGTGACGATCTGCGCGACGGACAGGCCCTGATTCTTGGCGTAGGACCACTCGTTGTAGGTGATCGACCCGGGGGTGCTCTTGATCGCGGCCGATGTGCCCTCGTTGCCCTTGGCTCCCTCGCCGACCCCGCCGTTGAAGGTCTTTCCGGCACCCTTGCCCCAGGCGTCGCCGGCGGCGGCGTCGAGGTACTTCTGGAAGTTGTCGGTGGTGCCGGACTCGTCGCTACGGAAGATCACCACGATGGGCACGGCCGGCAGTGTCTTGCCCGGATTCAGAGCGGCGATCTCCGGAGCGTCCCACGAGGTCAGTGCGCCGTTGAAAATCTTGGCCGCGGTCGGCCCGTCCAGGATCAGCCCGTCGACACCGGGGGCGTTGTAGGTGATCGCGATCGGCCCGAAGACCATCGGCAGGTTCCACGCCTCGGTGTCGCCGCAGCGCGCCCTGGCCCTTTCCACCTCGCCCTTATCGGCGTTGAGCGCGGAATCGGTGCCACCGATATCGGTCTGACCGCCGAGGAACTCCGACACACCCGCGCCCGAACCGCTGGAGGTGTAGTTCAGGGTGTACCCCGGGCAGGCGGCTTCGTACGCGGTGACGAACCGGGTCATGGCGTTGGCCTGGGCTGACGATCCGCTGGATTTGAGCGACTTCTTCCCGCCGCAGGCCACCGCCCCCGCTGCTTCGGACCCCGGCGATGCCGACGGCGCCGCGGCGTTGTTGTCACTGCCGCACGCGCTCAGAGCCGCGACCGTGGCCGCGGACACCGTGATCGCCAACGCCTTGCCGAGTGTGCTCACCGGGTACCTCTTTCTGTTCCGTCTCGTGGGGTCGCTGCGAAACCTAGGCGACCCGGGTGGCTGATTCGGGGATGGCCGGTTAACGGGAGGTGAACAGGTCTGCGGCGGCGGGGGCTCAGGCCGGAGCGAAGGCGGTGTCCACACCCTCCACGGTGAACCCCAGCCCGCGGTAGGTGGCCAGCGCCGCGGTGTTGTCAGACTCCACGTAAAGCATGACTTCGGGCTGCTCACCGCCGACCAGCCGGCCCGCGAGGTGGCGCATCCCGACCACCGTCAGCGCCCTGCCGAGACCCCGGCCGTGCGCGGCGGGATCGACACCGAGGACGTACACCTCGCCGACGTTCCCGTCATGGATCTTGGTCCAGTGAAAGCCCACCAGACGGCCGGTCGCGTCGTCGAACGCCAGGAACAGTCCCTCGGGCTCGAACCACGGCTGCCCCAGCCGCGCGACCAGGACATGGTCGGTCCAACCGCCCTGTTCGGGATGCCAGTCGAAGGCGGCGTTATTGACCCTCAACAGCTCGGCGTGATCCTGCTGCCCGGCGAAGGTTCGCACCGTGACCCCTTGTGGCACAACGGTATCCGGTAAATCACTCAGTGGGCGGGTCATCTGGGTCAGGGAACGCACCGCCCGAAGCCCGGCGGCATCGGCGGCCGCCGTAGCCGCCGGCAGCGTTCCGTGCGCCCAGAACCGGATCCGTCCGCCGCTGCGCTCGATCGCCGCACGCATCATCGCCGCCCCGATGCCCCGGCGGCGGGCCTGCGGATGCACCACCAGTTCGGCTGCCGCGTCGCCCCCATCCGAGCCGGACGTGAGATGCAGATAGCCGACCACCTCCCCGTGCGGGTCGGCGGCGACGAGGTGTCCGCCGGCCGGTCCGGCCAGGTCGCGAAGAACCTGCTCCCCCACGGGGGCGATGCCGTCGGCGCGTTCGGCGTCGGAGATCAGCCGGCGCACGGCGTCGCACTCGGCGGCCGAGAGCACTGTGACCCACTGCGGAGCGGGTGGGCGGGGAGCAGCCGTCACTGCGAATGCGACATGGCGTCGGCTTCAACGCTGCCCGCATCGTCGCCGGCGTCGAAGCCGTCGGCCTCCGGCGGGGCCGCGCGGCCCCGGGCCGGACGCACCGCCTTGTATCCGACGTTGCGCACCGTCCCGATCAGCGCCTCGTACTCCGGGCCCAGTTTGGCCCGCAGTCGCCGGACGTGGACGTCCACCGTGCGGGTGCCGCCGAAGAAGTCGTATCCCCAGACCTCCTGCAGCAGTTGCGCCCGGGTGAACACCCGGCCGGCATGCTGGGCGAGGTACTTGAGCAGTTCGAATTCCTTATAGGTCAAGTCCAGCGGGCGGCCGCGCAATCGCGCGGTGTAGGTGCCCTCATCGATCAGCAGTTCCCCGAGGCTGACCTTCCCGGCGGTCTCGGCATCAGCGGGGCCGCCGCGGCGGCCGACCAGCAACCGCAGCCGCGCGTCGATCTCGGCCGGCCCTGTGCCGGGCAGCAGAATCTCGTCGATTCCCCAGTCCACGTTCACCGCCACCAGCCCGCCCTCATTGATTACCGCGACCACGGGCACCGAGGCGCCGGTGGTTCCCAGTAACCGGCACAGTCCCCGCGCGGCTGCGAGGTCGGTGCGCGCATCGACGATCGCGATATCGGCCGAACCGGCTTCCAACAGCGAGGACACCTCGGTGGGCACTGCGCGCACGGTGTGCGGCAACAGCGCCAGCGAGGGCAGTACCGACTCCGGGTTGGGGTCGGTAGTCAGCAGCAGCAGGTCCAACGAAACTCTCCCAGGTCGGGAGTCACTCTAACCCGCTACCTGCTGTTTCCACGATCCGAGCGGGCGGGAGGCCGGGTACGCCAGAATGACCGGGTGCGAAAGTTGCTGACCGCTGCGGGGGGTTCGGCGCTGGCCGTCGTCCTCGGTGCGCTCGGAGTGGACACGGGCGCCGCGATCTACGCCGAGTACCAACTCTCCCGCAATCTTCGGACGGCGGCCGGGCTGTCCTCGGACCCGTGGGTGGCGATCCTGGGCTTTCCCTTCCTGCCTCAGGCGGCGCGGCACCGCTACAGAGAACTGGAGATCAAGGCCGGCGGCATCGATCACCCGGTGGCGGGCAGAGTCACCCTCGAGGCGACCATGCACGAGATCGGCCTGCAACAGGCGTCCTGGCTGATCCGCCCCGACGCCGATCTGCCGCTGAGGAAACTCGAGAGCCGCATCATCATCGACTCGCGCCACGTCGGGGCCTACATC
>JAIOQK010000425.1 GCA_021413425.1 Mycobacterium sp. | reverse complement strand
TGACTCCGTCCTCGAACCGGAACCGGTTTGAGCACCGGCGGGTTGGTCCTGACCGCCGTGGCTATCGCCATCGGCCTGGTTGGCATCCTGGTGCCACTGCTGCCCGGCACGCTGCTGGTCTTTTGCGCGATCGCGGTGTGGGCGTTCATTGAGCGCAGTGTGACGGCGTGGGTGGTGCTCGGTGTGGTGACGGCACTGCTGGGCGCGGGCCTGCTGGTGAAATACCTCTGGCCGGTCAAGCGGATGCGGGCCGCCGACGTCAGCGGTGTGACGCTGGCCGCGGGCGCGGTGCTCGGCGTGATCGGCTTCTTCGTCATACCGGTGGTCGGCCTGGTGCTCGGCTTTGTGGCCGGGGTGTTCGCGTCCGAACTGATCAGCCGTCGCGACCGGCGGCGGGCCTGGGCCTCGACCGTGCACGCGGTCAAGGGGGTGGCGCTGTCGGTGGGGGTGGAGCTGGTCGCCGGGTTGCTGGCCACCGCGGCGTGGGTGGCCGGGGTTGTGCTGAGCGGTTAGCCGAACAGCCGGGACCGCAACCGGTCGACGTCGTCGTCGCTGACTCCGGCCGCGTGCAGGTAACCGGGCAGGCCGCCATGAGTCTCATCGAGTACCCGGCGTGCACTGGCCAGGTACTGCTCCCGCACTCCGAGTACCTCGTCGGTCAACCGTGATTCGGCGAACGACATCACCTCGTCGGTCATTCCGTCACGGGTCCGCATGGTCTCCAGGATGTGCTCACGCAGTGCGACGACGGCCTCGTTGCTGCGCAGGTAATCGGCCAGGATCGTGTCGCGGTCCACTCCGGCCGCCTCCAGTGCCAGCGCCACCGCGAATCCGGTGCGGTCCTTGCCGGCGAAGCAGTGCACCAGTACCGGCCGGCCCTGGCCGATCATCGTGATGATCTGCTGCACCGCCCGGCGGGCTCCGCCCAGGGTGGGGAAGCGTTCGTACTCCTGAGTCATCCAGCGGTCCGCGGCCTGCGCCGGGTCTTCGTCGGAATACTCGGTCATCATCTTGTTCCAGCTGGACTCGTGCGGCGCCTCTGCGCCGTGCCCGCCTTCGGCGTCGTGTGAGTGCGAGACCTCGGGGAACGGAAGGTGATGCACCGCAACGCCGTCGGGTACCGCACCCCCTCCGCGGCGCTGCAACTCCGCGTGCGAGCGCAGATCGGCGACATCGCCCACACCCAACTCCGCCAGCCTCAGCCGGCCGGTGTCGTCAAGGTTGCTCAACTCACTGGAGCGGAACAGCTGCCCCGGCGCCAGGCCGGTCGTCTCGGCGACGTCACGGAAATTCCAGGCGCCGGAGAGCCTTTCGTGGTCATGGGCGTCGCGCAGGCTCACCCGCGGGCCACCGCGGCGGCCAGGGCGCTGGGCTCGCGGCCCAGTTCGGCGCGGGCGATGGTCCGGAAGTGCACCTCGTCGGGTCCGTCGAAAAGCCGCATGGCGCGCTGCCAGCCGTACATCCGGGCCAGCGGGAAGTCGTCGCTGACGCCGCCGCCGCCGTGCACCTGGATGGCCCGGTCAATGACGTTGCAGGACATCAGCGGAGCCACCGACTTGATCTGGGACACCAGCGCGAACGCGGCCCGGTTGCCGTGCTGGTCTATGGTCCACGCCGCCTTCTCGCAGAGCAGCCGGGCCTGGTCGATCTCGTTGCGGCTCAGCGCGATCTGCTGCTGCACCATGCCCTGCTCGGCGAGCGGTTTACCGAATGCGATGCGGGTGCGGGCACGCTCGGTCATCAGTGCCAGTGCTCGTTCGGCAACGCCGATGGCGCGCATGCAGTGGTGGATGCGACCGGGTCCGAGCCGGGCCTGGGCGATGGCGAAGCCCATGCCCTCCTCGGCGAGCAGATTCGACGCGGGCACCCGCACGTTGTCATAGACGATCTCGGCGTGGCCATGCTGGTCCTGCCAGCCGAACACCGACAGGGAGCGCAGGATGTTGACGCCGGGGGTGTCGAGGGGCACCAGGATCATCGACTGCTGCTGGTGTGAGGCGGCGTCAGGGTTGGTGCGGCCCATCACGATCAACACCTTGCAGCGCGGGTCGTTGGCTCCGGAGGTCCACCACTTGCGGCCGTTGATGA
>JAIOQK010000457.1 GCA_021413425.1 Mycobacterium sp. | reverse complement strand
CCCGGCTTGTCGCCGTAGTGCAGGATCAGGTTCACGCCCTCGGCGCGCAGGTCGAAGCTGCGGCCGTTGATGCCCACCACCTTCTGCACTTCCTGCGGGCCCGACAGTGTGCCGGAGACGTTGACGGCCGAGCCGTCCGGGGACACCACCCGCACGTCGACCAGGCTGCGGTGATTGGGGCTTTCGGTGGCGGTGCTCAGGTCGGTCTCCAGACCGCGGTCGGCCGCCAGGCCGGGTGCGTTGACGAACGTCACCTGCTGATCGGTCATGGTGGAGAACAGTCCCCGCATGGCCGAAAGCTTCAGTACCTCAACGTCTTCGGCGGCCAGCTCACCGGAGACCCGCACCGAGAGGCGGTCCGGCGGCTCAGTGGCAAGCACTCCCACCAGCACGCCGAGCTTGCGGACAAGGTCCAGCCACGGGGCGACCTCTTCGCTGACCACGCCCGCCCCGACGTTGACGGCGTCGGGCACGAACTCACCGGCCAGTGCGAGCTTCACGCTCTCGGCGACGTCGGTGCCGGCGCTGTCCTGCGCTTCGGAGGTGGACGCACCGAGGTGCGGGGTGACGACGGCCAGCGGCAGGTAGAACAGCGGGCTGTCGGTGCACGGTTCGGTGGCGTACACGTCCAGCCCGGCGGCGCGCACGTGCCCGCTGCGGATGGCGTCTGCCAGGGCGTGTTCGTCGATGAGCCCGCCGCGGGCGGCGTTGACGATGATCACACCCGGCTTGGTCTTGGCCAGCGCGTCCTTGTCGAGCAGCCCGGCCGTCTCCTTGGTCTTGGGCAGGTGCACCGAGATGAAGTCGGCGCGGGCCAGCACATCGTCCAGTGGCAGCAGTTCGATGCCGAGTTGGGCGGCGCGAGCGGCCGGCACGTAGGGGTCGTAGGCGATGACGTGGGTCCCGAACGCGGCCAGTCGCGCCGCCACCAGTTGGCCGATGCGGCCCAGGCCCACCACGCCGACGGTCTTGCCAAAGATCTCGGTGCCGTTGAACGCCGAGCGCTTCCACGTCTTGTCGCGCAGTGTCGCGTCGGCGGCAGGGATCTGCCGGGCCGCCGACAGCAGCAGCGCCAGCGCATGCTCGGCGGCGCTGTGGATGTTGGAGGTCGGGGCGTTGACCACCAGCACCCCGGCGGCGGTCGCGGCGTCGACGTCGACGTTGTCCAGGCCGACCCCGGCGCGGGCGATGATCTTGAGTTTCGGGGCGGCGGCGATCACCTCGGCGTCGACGGTGGTGGCCGAGCGCACCAGGATCGCATCGGCGTCGGCGACCGCCTCGAGCAGTTTGGGGCGGTCCGGGCCGTCGACCCAGCGGACCTCCACCTGGTCACCGAGGGCGGCGACGGTGGATTCGGCGAGTTTGTCGGCGATCAGTACCACGGGCTTGTTGGAGGGCAGGCTCACGCCGGACAGCGTAATGGGCTGTGGTGGGGCCGTCCGGCGTGGCCTCACCGCCGACGCCCGCACCGCCGCCTACGCTCCCCCAGTGGCTGACCGTTACGGCAACGACGTGCTCGCCGACAACCCGCACCGGGCGCGCAAGGTCCGATCCGTGGAGCAGTCCGCGGACACCGGGATGGTGGTGGAGGATCCGCAGTCCGGTTTCGTCGGCGCCGTGGTGCGGGTCGAGGGCCCCCGTGTCGAACTCGAGGACCGCCATGGGCGGCGGCGGGTGTTTCCGCTCGGTCCCGGGTTCCTGGTCGAAGGCCGGCCGGTAATCCTCACCGCGCCGCGCATATCAGCACCCGGCGGCTCAGCGCGCACCGCGTCGGGGTCGGTCAAAATCACCGGCGCGGCCGCACGGGTGGCGCTGGCGAGCCGTATCTACGTCGAGGGCCGCCACGACGCCGAACTCGTCGAGCAGGTGTGGGGCGACGATCTGCGCGCCGAAGGGGTGGTGGTCGAATACCTCGGCGGCGTCGATGATCTCGCCGGCATCGTGGCGGACTTCGCACCCGGTCCGGGCCGGCGCCTCGGGGTGCTGGTCGACCACCTGGTCGGCGGTTCCAAGGAGTCGCGGATCGCCGACGCGGTCCGGCGCGGACCCGCCCAGCCCCACACATTGGTCGTCGGGCACCCGTACGTCGACATCTGGCAGGCCGTCAAACCACAGCGGCTCGGCCTGGAGCAGTGGCCGACGGTGCCGCGCGGAACCGACTGGAAACACGGCGTGTGCGACGCGCTCGGGTGGCCGCACGCCGCGCAGGCCGATATCGCCCGGGCCTGGCAGCGGATCCGCTCTGCGGTGCGGGACTGGACCGACCTGGAACCCGAACTGATCGGCCGCGTCGAAGAACTCATCGACTTCGTCACCCAACCCGACTGACTGCACGTGCCGCCACCGGACGACCCTCCCGGATCCCCATGGGGTTGAATCGGAAGATGGACGTCACCGTCGTCGGCAGCGGACCCAACGGGCTGGCCGCTGCGGTGCTGTGCGCCCGCGCCGGACTCAAGGTGCAGGTGCTCGAAGCTCAGCCCACCCTGGGCGGTGGTTCACGCACCCTGCCCGATCCGGAGTTTCCCAGTGTCGGCCACGACATCTGCTCGGCCATCCACCCGCTGGCACTGGCGTCGCCGTTCTTCGCCGAATTCGATCTGCGCGCCCGCGGTGTGCAACTGGCGGTGCCGGAGATCTCCTACGCCAACCCACTGCCGGGCCGTCCCGCGGTGCTGGCCTACCAGGATCTGGAGCGCACCTGCGCGGAGTTGGAACACGGCGAGTCCTGGCGGCACCTGCTGGGACCGCTGGCCGCCCGCGGCGAGGACGTGGTCGCGTTCCTCATCGGCGACAAGCGCTCGCTTCCGCCCGACTTCCCCGCCGCTGCCCTGTTGGGCCAGCGGATACTCGAGCAGGGCACCCCGGCCTGGAGCACGCTGCGTGGCGAGGATGCCCGGGCGTTGTTCACCGGCGTGGCGGCGCACACCATTGCCAGGATGCCATCGCTGGTGTCGGCGGGAGCGGGGCTGCTGCTGGCCACGCTGGCGCACACCGCAGGCTGGCCGGTGCCGGTGGGTGGCAGCCAGGCCATCGCCGATGCGCTGATGGCCGATCTTCGCGCGCACGGCGGTGAACTGCACGCCGGCGTTGAGGTCACCTCTCCCCCGCCCGGTGTGGTGCTCTACGACACCGCACCCACCGCCCTGTTGGATATCTACGGCGAGGCGCTGCCGTCGCACTACGCCCGAACGTTGCGCCGGTACAAGTTCGGCCCCGGTGTGGCAAAAGTGGATTTCGTTCTGTCCCAGGATATTCCGTGGACAGATGCCCGGCTGGCGGGGGCGGCAACCTTACATCTCGGCGGCACCCGCACTCAGATGGCGCATGCCGAGAAGGAGATCGCCGCGGGCCGTCATGCGCAGTGGCCGATGGTATTGGCCGCGCAGTCCTTCACCGCCGATCCGAGCCGCATCGACGCCGCGGGTCGCCGGCCGTTCTGGACCTACGCCCATGTGCCGGCCGGCTCGACGGTCGATCAGACCGCGACCATCACCGAGGTGGTGGAACGCTTCGCGCCCGGTTTCTCCGACATCGTGGTGGCCGCCCGCAGCATCCCGGCGTCGCGTCTGCACGAGCACGACGCCAACTACGTCGGCGGCGACATCGGCGTCGGCGGCAACTCGGTGCTGCGTGCCCTGCTCGGTCCGACACCACGGGTGAACCCCTGGACGACCCCGATGCCCAAGGCTTACCTATGCTCGTCGGCCACACCGCCCGGCGGCGGGGTGCACGGCATGAGCGGCTGCTACGCCGCACGGACGGTGCTCAAGCGCGAATTCGGTTT
>JAIOQK010000456.1 GCA_021413425.1 Mycobacterium sp. | reverse complement strand
GCGCCGTGCCGGCCCGGCGATCACGAGGTGCTCGTCGATGTGATGGCCGGCGTGGAGGACATCCCCGGGGTGGTGATGACCGACGGGCTGCCCTGGGACTGGGAGACCTTCCCGCAGTATCTCGACGCGCTGGAGTCGCGGCAGCGCGATATCGACGTCGCGGCCTACCTTCCGCACTCGCCGTTGCGGGTGTATGTGATGGGCCGGCGCGGAGCCGACTGCGAGCCGGCGACGGCCGAGGACATGGCGCTGATGCGGACACTCGCAGCCGAGGCCATCGAGGTCGGAGCGCTGGGCGTTTCGTCGTCGCGCTTCGCCTTCCACAAGACCGGCAGCGGCGCGCCGATCCCGACGTATGACGCAGCGTACGAGGAGATCTCAGCCATTGCCGGCGGGATGGCGGATGCCGGTGGCGGCCTGTTGCAGTTCATCCCCGACCTGCCCGCCGGCGGCTACGAACCGGTGCTGCAGCAGGTCTTCGAAGCAGCCACCGAGGCCGGGGTGCCGGTGACGTTCACCCTGACGACCGGAAACTCCGGTGAGCCGATCTGGCCGGGTGCGGTCAAGTTGATCGAGGAGTTCAACTCTCGACCTGGTCGGACGGGCGGTGACATCACCGCGCAGGTGTTCGCCCGCCCGATCGGTCTGGTGATCGGCCTGGAACTGACCGCTAATCCGTTCGTCCTGTATCCGAGCTACCAGGAGATCGCCGACCTGCCGCTGGCCGAGCGCGTCGCGCAGATGCGCAAGCCGGAGGTGCGCGAGCGGATCCTGGCCGACACCCCCGGCCATGGTCATCCGTTCATGTACTTCGCGCAGTCGTGGGAGTGGATGTTCCCGCTCGACGAGCCGGCGGACTACGAGCCCGCGGCCGAACAGAGCATCCTGGCCCGCGCCGCCGCCCGCGGGGTGAGCCCGCTGGAGGAAGCCTACGATCGGCTGCTCGACGAGGACGGCCACGCCATGATGCTGGTGGCACTGGCCAACTTCGAGAACAACTCGCTGGACACCGTCGGTGAGTTGATGCGCCGCGACGACGTGGTGCTGGGTCTGGGCGACGGCGGCGCGCACTACGGGATGATCTGCGACGCCAGCTATCCGACGTTCGTGCTGGCGCACTGGGCCCGCGATCGGGCGACCGGCCGGTTGAGCGTCGCCGAGGCGGTGCGGCAGATGACGTCGGTTCCGGCGGGCATCGCCGGCCTGGCGGACCGCGGCCGGATCGCCGTCGGCTACAAGGCCGACCTCAACGTCATCGACCACGCCGCGCTGACCTTGCACAAGCCGGTGATCGTCAACGACCTTCCGGCCGGCGGGCGGCGGCTCGACCAGACCGCCGACGGCTACGTCGCGACGATCGTCTCCGGAGAGGTGATCGCCCGCGACGGCGTACCGACCCAGGCGCGGCCGGGCAAGCTGATCCGTGGTCGCCGCCCAGCACCGGCGTGATTATCGCCATCCAGACGGGAAAGTGCCCGGCCCCCTTACCTTTTCAGGGGGAGCCGGGCACTTTCTTTGTGGGGAGACTGCGGACTTTCTAGAAGTCCATACCGCCCATGCCGCCGGTCGGGTCGCCCGCGGGAGCGGACGCCTTCTCCGGCTTGTCGGCGACGACGGCCTCGGTGGTCAAGAACAGCGCCGCGATGGACGCCGCGTTCTGCAGCGCCGAGCGGGTGACCTTGACCGGGTCGGCGACGCCGGCCTTGAGCAGATCCTCGTACTCGTTGGTCGCGGCGTTGAGACCGGTACCCGACGGCGAGTTGCGGACCGTCTCGGCGCGAACGCCCGGCTCCAGGCCGGCGTTGAAGGCGATCTGCTTCAGCGGTGCCTCGAGCGCGACCTTGACGATGTTGGCACCAGTTGCCTCATCACCGGTCAGGTTCATCTCGTCGAGCGCCGGGGCCGCCTGCAGCAGGGCCACGCCGCCACCGGCGACGATGCCCTCCTCGACGGCGGCCTTGGCGTTGCGCACCGCGTCCTCGATGCGGTGCTTGCGCTCCTTGAGCTCCACCTCGGTGGCAGCTCCGGCCTTGATCACCGCAACACCGCCGGCCAGCTTGGCCAGGCGCTCCT
>JAIOQK010000423.1 GCA_021413425.1 Mycobacterium sp. | reverse complement strand
GCCGGCGCCGCCGAACAGCGCGATCTTGCCGCCTCGCACGTACGGGGTGAGCAGATCGACGACCTTCAGGCCGGTCTCGAGCATCTCGGTGCGCGGCTCGAGTTCGTCGAACGCCGGCGGCCGGCGGTGGATCGACCACTTCTCGAAGTCCTTGCCGTAGCCGGGCTCATCGAGGCAAACGCCGAGAGCGTTGAAGACGTGTCCCTTGACGCCGTCGCCCACGGGCACGGAGATCGAGGCACCGGTGTCGGTCACCTCGACACCGCGCACCAGGCCGTCGGTGGGCTGCATGGAGACGCAGCGCACCAGGTTGTCGCCGAGATGCTGGGCGACCTCCAGCGTCAGCGTCTTGGCCAGCGCACCGTAGGAGATCTCGGCGTGCAGCGCGTTGAACAGCTCCGGCACCTGGCCGCGCGGGAACTCCACGTCGACGACGGGGCCGGTGATGCGCACCACGCGTCCGGCGGTACCAGTCTTGGTATCAGCGGTGACAGTCATATCTCTCTTCGCTTCCTTGGTGGGTCTACGGTGCCGTTGCTCTACTTCGCGGCGTCGGCGAGCGCGTTCGCGCCGCCGACGATTTCGCTGATTTCCTGGGTGATCTGAGCCTGACGCTCGCGGTTGGCCATCAGGGTGAGGATCTTGATGAGATCGTCGGCGTTATCCGAGGCCGCCTTCATCGCCCGGCGACGGGAGGCCGACTCCGACGCCGACGCTTCCAGCAGCGCGGAGAAGATCCGGGTCGCCACATACCGCGGTAGCAGCGACTCGAACAGCGTGGTGGCGTCCGGTTCGAAGGAGAACAGGGTGTGCGGCCCGGTGTCCTCCTCGACGTACTCCACCACCATCGGGGCGATACGCCGGGCCTCGGCGAACTGCGACAGCATCGAGCGGAACTCGGTGAAGACGATATGCAACTCGTCGACACCGACGATTCCGTCCGCACCGGGGCCCTCGTCCTCGTCGTCGGCGCCGGCAAGGAACACCGTGACGAGCGCGTCGGCGATCTCCTGGGACTGCTCATAGGTCGGCCTGTCCGAGAAGCCGATCCATGACTCGGCGATGGCCCAGTTGCGGAAGGTGAAGTAGCCCAGCGCTTTACGGCCCACCACGTACAGGACCGGCTCTTTGCCCTCTTCGCGCAGCAACGCGATGAGTTCCTCGGCCCGGCGCAGCACGTTGGCGTTGTAGGCGCCGCACAGGCCACGGTCCGAGGACACCACCAGCACGGCTGCCCGCTTCGGGTTCTGCCGTGCCACCAGCAGCGGATGATCCAGCGCCGACTCGGCGGCCAGATCGGTCAGCATGGTGGTGATCTCGGCCGAATAGGGCCGAGCCGCCTCCACCCGCGCCTGCGCCTTGGCGATACGGGAGGTGGCGATCAGCTCCTGGGCCTTGGTGATCTTCTTGATCGACCCGGCCGAGCGGATCCGCCCCCGTAGTTCGCGCAGTGTTGCTGCCATGGACTTCTACTACTTCTTCTTCTTCGGGGCGGCCTTGCGAACCTGGACCGCTTCCTTCTCGACGTCGGCCTCGTCCATGGCCGCGACGTGGGCGTCGGGAACAACCGAACTGCCGTCGGAGGTCGCGAAGCCCTTCTTGAAGTCAGCGATGGTGCTATCCAACTTCGCCTGGGTGTCCTCGGAGAGCTTCTGTGACTCCCGAATGTCGGTGAGGATCGTCGACTTCGACGCCTTGAGATGCTCGATGAACTCCGACTCGAAACGGCCGACGTCAGCGACCGGCACCGAGTCCAGGTGGCCCCTGGTGCCCAGGAAGATCGCCACCACCTGATCCTCGACCGACATCGGACTGTACTGCGGCTGCTTGAGCAGTTCCACCAGTCGGGCACCGCGCTCGAGTTGGGCCTTGGAGGTCTCGTCGAGGTCGGAGGCGAAGGCCGCGAAGGCCTCCAGTTCGCGGTACTGCGACAGGTCCAGGCGCAGCGAGCCGGCCACTTCTTTCATCGCCTTGATCTGTGCGGCGCCGCCGACGCGGGACACCGACACACCGACGTTGATGGCCGGTCGCACGCCCTGGTTGAACAGGTCGGTCTCCAGGAAGCACTGGCCGTCGGTGATCGAGATGACGTTGGTGGGAATGTAGGCCGAGATGTCGTTGGCCTTGGTCTCGATGATCGGCAATCCGGTCATCGATCCGCCGCCGAGTTCGTCGGACAGTTTCGCGCAGCGCTCCAGCAGGCGCGAGTGCAGGTAGAAAACGTCGCCGGGGTAAGCCTCACGACCCGGCGGGCGGCGCAGCAGAAGCGAGATCGCGCGGTAGGCCTCGGCCTGCTTGGTCAGGTCGTCGAAGACGATCAGAACGTGCTTGCCGTCGTACATCCACTCCTGGGCGATCGCCGAACCGGTGTAGGGCGCCAGCCATTTGAAGCCGGCGGCATCGGAGGCGGGTGCGGCGACGATGGTGGTGTACTCCATCGCGCCACCCTCTTCCAGCGCGCGCCGCACGCTGGCGATGGTGGTGCCCTTCTGCCCCACGGCGACATACACGCAGCGGACCTGCTTGTTGGGATCGCCGCTCTCCCAGTTCGACCGCTGGTTGAGGATGGTGTCGACGCACACGGCGGTCTTGCCGGTCTTGCGGTCGCCGATGATGAGCTGACGCTGGCCGCGCCCGATCGGGGTCATCGCGTCAACGGCCTTGATACCGGTCTGCAGCGGTTCGGTGACGCCCTTGCGCTGCACCACCGACGGTGCCTGCAGTTCAAGCTCGCGCCGCTTGGTGGACGCGATCTCGCCGCGGCCGTCGATGGGCTGGCCGAGGGGGTTGACCACCCGGCCCATGAACGCGTCGCCCACCGGAACCGAGAGCACCTCGCCGGTGCGCTTGACCTGCTGGCCCTGTTCGATCTTCTCGAACTCGCCGAGGATCACCGCGCCGATGCTGTGCTCATCGAGGTTCAGCGCCACTCCGAGGACACCGCCGGGGAATTCCAGCAGTTCCTGGGTCATCACCGAGGGCAGGCCCTCGACGTGTGCGATGCCGTCGCCAGCGTCGATGACGGTGCCGATCTCCTCGCGACCCGTACCCGCCTCGAAACTCGAGACGTAACTCGAGATGGCGCCTTCGATGTCGTTAGCGGAGATTGTCAACTCTGCCATGGCTTTTCGTCTTCCTCTTTTTTATCTGTGGGTGTTCTGGGCTGACCGGCCGGGGCGGTCGGCCTAATCGGGCAACTTCGTTTCGGCCGCAGCCAGCCGGGAGGACAGCGTTCCATCGATCACCTCGTCGCCGACCGCGACCGCCAGACCGCCCAGCAGCTCGGGATCGACGGTGAGCTGAACGGACACGGGGTGGTGATAGATCCGGGTCAGCACATCGGTGAGTCGCCGGCGCTGAGCGTCGCTCAATTCCGCGGCGGCTCCCACTTCAGCGACGATTTCGCCGCGGTGCGCGACGGCCAGCTCGGCCAACTCGCCGACCGCATCGTCGGCACGCTCACCGCGCAGCAACTCGACGGTCTGCGCCAGCAGGGCGCCCGCGGTGGCGT
>JAIOQK010000446.1 GCA_021413425.1 Mycobacterium sp. | reverse complement strand
TTCCGCCCGACATCGTCCCGGGCCTGCTCGGTTCGACCGACGAGAACCTGCGCGCACTCGAACGTGCGCTCGCCGCCGAGGTGCATGTTCGGGGGAACACCGTCACCCTGTCCGGGTCCGCCGCCGACGTGGCACTGGCCGACCGGGTGATCTCCGAACTCATCGCCATCGTGGTCGGCGGGCAGGTTCTGTCCCCGGATGCGGTGCGCCGCAGCGTCGTGATGATGTCCGGTGGTGACAACGCCTCCCCGGCCGAGGTGCTGACCCTCGACATCCTGTCGCGGCGCGGCAAGACAATCCGGCCCAAGACGCTCAATCAGAAGCACTACGTCGATGCGATCGACGCCAACACCATCGTCTTCGGCATCGGCCCCGCCGGCACCGGCAAGACCTACCTGGCGATGGCCAAGGCGGTTCAGGCGCTGCAGACCAAGCAGGTCACCCGTATCATCCTGACCCGGCCGGCGGTGGAAGCCGGTGAGCGCCTTGGCTTTCTGCCCGGCACGCTGAGCGAGAAGATCGATCCGTATCTGCGGCCGCTGTATGACGCCCTGCACGACATGATGGACCCCGATGCCATCCCGAAGCTGATGACCGCGGGAGTGATCGAGGTGGCGCCGCTGGCGTATATGCGCGGCAGGACGATCAACGACTCGTTCATCATCCTCGATGAGGCGCAGAACACCACCGCCGAGCAGATGAAAATGTTCCTCACCCGACTCGGGTTCGGTTCGAAGATCGTTGTCACGGGGGATATCACCCAGGTCGATCTTCCCGGCGGCGCACGGCCGGGACTGCGCGCCGCAATGGACATCCTCGACGGCATCGACGATATCCACTTCTCCCAGCTCACCAGTGCCGACGTGGTGCGCCACCGACTGGTGTCTGAAATCGTCGACGCCTACGCGCAGGCCGATGCCAAGGCCGACGAGCAACACGGGCTGAGCCGCCCGCAGCGCCGGTCACGGCGATAGGGCCGTCCGCGCGTGAGTATCGAGGTGTCCAACGAATCGGGTGTCGACGTCTCCGAAGAGGAACTGATCAGCGTCGCGCGCTTCGTCATCCGCAAGATGAACGTCAACCCCGGCGCAGAGCTGTCCATGGTGCTGCTGGACACCGGCGCGATGGCGGATCTGCACATGCGGTGGATGGACCTGCCCGGCCCCACCGACGTGATGAGCTTCCCGATGGACGAACTCGAGCCCGGCGGCCGCCCCGACGCCCCGGAGCCGGGCCCGTCGATGCTCGGCGACATCGTGCTGTGCCCGCAGTTCGCCGCCGACCAGGCCGCCACCGCCGGTCACAGTCTCGGCCACGAACTGGCCCTGCTGACCGTGCACGGCGTACTGCATCTGCTCGGCTACGACCACGCCGAGCCCGATGAGCACAAGGAGATGTTCGCCCTCCAGCGGCGGCTCCTCGAGGAGTGGGTCGCCGATCAGGTGCAGGCCTACCATTCCGAGCGGCAAGCCGAGAAGGACCAGCGGCTGTTGGACAAGTCGCGGTACTTCGACAAGTGACTCCGCTGGCGCCGCTGCTCGGCGCGATCGCCCTCATCCTGCTCGGCGGACTCTTCGCCGCCATCGACGCCGCGGTCGGCACCGTGTCGTTGGCACGCGTCGAGGAGTTGGTCCGCGACGAGCGGCCCGGGTCAGTCCGGCTGGCCCAGGTGGTCTCCGAGCGTCCCCGATATGTCAATCTCGTCGTGCTGCTGCGCATCGCGTGCGAGGCGGCGGCAACCGTTCTCCTGGTCGCCTATCTGCACGACCGGCTCTCCCTGGCATGGGCTCTGTTCGGCGCCGCCGCGATCATGACCGTCACCAGCTTCGTCGTCGTCGGAGTGGGTCCGCGCACGCTCGGGCGCCAGAAGGCCTACACGATCGCCTTGGCCTCAGCCCTTCCCCTGCAGGCCCTGTCGGTGCTGCTGGCCCCGATCAGCCGGCTGCTGATCCTGTTGGGTAATGCGCTCACCCCCGGTCGTGGTTTCCGTCACGGGCCGTTCGCCTCCGAGATCGAGTTGCGCGAGGTGGTCGAGATGGCCGGCCAGCGCGGCGTGGTGGCCGACGATGAGCGCCGGATGATTCAGTCGGTGTTCGAACTCGGCGACACTCCCGCGCGCGAGGTCATGGTGCCGCGCACCGAGATGGTGTGGATCGAGTCCGACAAGACCGCCGGCCAGGCCACATCGCTGGCGGTGCGCAGCGGACACTCCCGGATTCCCGTCATCGGTGAGAATGTCGATGACATCGTCGGCGTCGTCTACCTCAAGGATCTTGTGCGGCGGACCTACTACTCCAACAATGCCGGACGTGACACCGCGGTGTCCGATGTGATGCGGCCCGCCGTGTTCATCCCCGACTCCAAACGACTCGACGACCTGTTGCGCGAAATGCAAGGCGACCGCATTCACATGGCTCTGCTGGTTGACGAGTACGGCGCCACCGCCGGACTGGTCACCATCGAGGACGTGCTTGAGGAGATCGTCGGCGAGATCGCCGACGAGTACGACACCGACGAGGTCGCCCCCGTCGAAAACCTGGGAGACAAGGTGTTCCGCGTGTCGGCACGGCTTCCGATCGAGGACGTCGGCGAGCTCTATGACATCGAGTTCAACGAGGACCTCGATGTCGACACCATCGGCGGACTGGTGGCCTTTGAGTTGGGCCGGGTTCCACTGCCCGGCGCCGAGGTCAAGTCGCACGGGCTGCGGCTTCGTGCCGAGGGTGGGCGTGACCACCGCGGTCGGTTACGCATCGGCACCGTCCTGGTGCAACGGGCCGAGTCACCCGACGGCCCGGCGCAGCAGTGACAGAGTTCCGGTCCGGATTCGTCTGTCTGGTCGGCCGGCCAAACACCGGCCAGTCCACCCTGACCAACGCCCTGGTGGGCGGCAAGGTCGCCATCACCTCGAGCCGCCCCCAGACCACGCGGCACACCATCCGCGGCATCGTGGCCCGGGAGGACTTCCAGATCGTCCTGGTCGACACCCCGGGCCTGCACCGCCCCCGCACCCTGCTCGGCAAGCGCCTCAACGACCTCGTGCGCGACACCTACTCGCAAGTCGACGTCATCGGGCTGTGCATCCCGGCCGACGAGGGGATCGGTCCGGGGGATCGCTGGATCTTCGAGCAGATCCGCGCCATCGCCCCGAGGACCACCTTGGTGGTCATCGTCACCAAGATCGACAAGGTCTCCAAGGACCGGGTAGCCGCCCAACTCGTCTCGGCTCATGAACTCGCCGGCGAGCATGCCGCGGCCATCGTGCCGGTCTCAGCGACCACCGGCGAGCAGATCGACGTGCTCACGGCGGTGCTGGTCGACCATCTGGAGCCGGGTCCGGCGTTCTACCCCGACGGCGAGCTCACCGATGAGCCCGAGGAGACGCTGATGGCCGAGTTGATCCGGGAGGCCGCCCTGGAGGGCGTGCGCGACGAACTGCCGCATTCGCTGGCCGTGGTGATCGACGAGGTCACCCCGCGCGAGGGCCGCTCAGAGGAGCAGGGCGAGATGATCGACGTGCACGCCATCCTCTATGTCGAGCGCGACAGCCAGAAAGGCATCATCATCGGCAAGGGCGGTGCGCGACTGCGGGAGGTGGGCACCACCGCCCGGCACCAGATCGAGAAGCTGCTGGGCACCAGGGTCTATCTGGAACTGCGGGTCAAGGTCGCCAAGAACTGGCAGCAGGACCCCAAACAGCTCGGCCGGCTCGGCTTTTAAGCCGGCTTGAGTGTCAGTCCCCGCCGACGTCGGCGTCCGGTGACAGACTGAGCGGATGCGGCTGTATCGGGACCGGGCGGTCGTGCTGCGCCAGCACAAGCTCGGCGAGGCCGACCGCATCGTCACCCTGCTGACCCGCGAGCACGGGCTGGTCCGTGCGGTCGCCAAGGGGGTGCGCCGCACCCGCAGCAAGTTCGGTTCCCGGCTGGAGCCCTTCGCGCACATCGACGTCCAACTGCATCCCGGCCGCAATCTCGACATCGTCACCCAGGTGGTGTCCATCGACGCCTTCGCCACCGACATCGTCAGCGACTACGGCCGCTACACCTCCGCCTGCGCGGTGCTGGAGACCGCCGAGCGGCTCGCCGGCGAGGAGCGGGCACCCGCCCCGGCGCTACATCGGCTCACCGTCGGCGCGCTGCGCGCGGTGGCCGATGCCACCCGGCCGCGCGAGTTGGTCCTCGACGCCTACCTGCTGCGCGCCATGGGCATCGCCGGTTGGGCCCCGTCGCTGACCGAGTGCGCGCGCTGCGCCGCGCCCGGACCGCATCGCGCCTTCCACATCGCGGCCGGCGGCAGCGTGTGCGTGCACTGCCGTCCGTCGGGATCGGTCACCCCGCCGCAGGCGGTCCTGGATTTGATGTCGGCGCTGCACGACGGCGACTGGCAGATCGCCGAATCCTCCTCGGCGTCGCACCGCAGCCATGCCAGCGGTCTGGTGGCCGCCCACCTGCAGTGGCATCTGGAACGCACACTGCGGACCCTGCCGCTGGTGGAGCGGCCGCAGGCCGGCCCCGGCCGGGCCCTGCCTTCCGACCACACGCCCCTGGTCCACGGCGGGGGCGACTTCAGGCAGGATGTGGCCCATGGCGATGGACCGGGTGGCCAGCTCCTTGCGGGGGGCTGACCGCAGCCGCCGCGAGCAGTTCCCACAACTGCCGCCGGCGCCCGCGGACTACCCCGTCTTCCCCGACACCTCGGCCTGGCCGGTGGTGTTCCCCGAATTGCCGCCCGCTCCCGGCGGCGGCCCGCGTCGGCCCCCACAGCACACTTCCAAGGCGGTGCCGCCGGCCATCCCGGCCGATCAGCTGCCCGCGCACGTCGCCGTCGTCATGGACGGCAACGGCCGGTGGGCCACGCAGCGCGGCCTCAGCCGGACCGAGGGCCATAAGATGGGCGAGGCGGTGTTGATCGACATCACCTGCGGTGCAATTGAACTCGGCATCAAGCACCTGACCGTGTACGCCTTCTCCACCGAGAACTGGAGACGCAGCACCGAAGAGGTCCGCTTCCTGATGGGATTCAACCGCGAGGTGGTCCGCCGGCGGCGGGAGAACCTCGACATCATGGGAGTCCGGATGCGCTGGGTGGGCTCGCGCGCGCGGATGTGGCGCAGCGTCATCAAGGAGTTCGAGATCGCCGAGGAGATGACGACGCACAACGACGTCATCACGGTGAACTACTGCGTCAATTACGGTGGCCGCGCCGAGATCGCCGAGGCCGCCCGCGATATCGCCCGTGACGTCGCCGCCGGCCGTATCGACCCCGAACGGGTCAACGAGGCGATGATCGCCGACCGACTGCACCGTCCGGACATCCCCGACGTCGACCTGTTCATCCGCACGTCGGGGGAGCAGCGCTCCAGCAATTTCATGATCTGGCAGGCGGCGTACGCCGAGTACGTCTTCCAGGACAAGCTGTGGCCGGATTACGACCGGCGCGACCTGTGGGCGGCGTGCGAGGAGTATGTGCACCGCAACCGGCGCTTCGGCCGGGCGTGAGCACCGTGGGACTCGCCGAGGTCCTCGCCGCCGCGCTGCCGGTCGAGACCGACGCCGATGGCGCCCTGACCGTGCATCACGACGCGACGGTCGCCTCGCTGCGCACGGTGACGATCGCCGAGGATCTGGAGATGATCTCGCTGACCCAGGTGCTGGCCTGGGATCTGCCGTGCAACGCCGGTCTTCGCCGACGCGTGGCCGAGCAGGCCAACGCGACCATGCTGGGCACGGTGACGCTGGTGGAACGGCCCGGTAAGCGGGCCGATGTCATGTTGCGCTACAACTTCCCCGCCGCCGGGATAGGCGAGTCCGCGCTGCGGACACTGGTCCTGATGGTGCTCGACACCGGGGCCGGAGTCCGGCGCGCCCTGACCGGTTAGGCGCCCCGGCGCTAGTGGAAACCATTTCTATTAAGAGCCACCGTCGCATGCGTGCTGGTGCATGGCGAAGGGACGCCCCCGCGGTCGCTACTCTTAGCCGTTGGCGGCAAGGCCGCCACCAATCAGGCTCGGCCTTTAGCGGATAGGAGTGTGCAGCCCCGTGGCGTCCGTCATCGATTCCGTCGTCAATCTGGCCAAGCGTCGCGGCTTGGTCTATCCCTGCGGCGAGATCTACGGGGGCACGCGTTCCGCCTGGGACTACGGGCCGCTGGGGGTCGAACTCAAGGAGAACATCAAGCGGCAGTGGTGGCGCTCGGTGGTCACCGGGCGCGACGACGTCGTCGGCCTGGACAGCTCGATCATCCTGCCGCGCGAGGTCTGGGTGGCCTCCGGGCACGTCGAGGTGTTCAACGATCCGCTGGTGGAGTGTCTGCAGTGCCACAAGCGCCATCGCCAGGACCACATGCAGGAAGCGCATGCGGAACGGAAGAAGGCCAAAGAAAAAGTTGACGTTGATCCGGAGTCCGTGGCGATGACCGAGATCGTCTGCGCCGATTGCGGCACGAAGGGTCAGTGGACCGAACCGCGCGAATTCAACATGATGCTCAAGACCTACCTCGGCCCGATCGAGAGCGAGGAGGGCCTGCACTACCTGCGGCCCGAGACCGCCCAGGGCATCTTCGTCAACTTCGCCAACGTGGTCACCACCTCGCGGCGCAAGCCGCCGTTCGGCATCGGCCAGATCGGCAAGAGTTTCCGCAACGAGATCACCCCCGGCAACTTCATCTTCCGCACCCGCGAGTTCGAACAGATGGAGATGGAGTTCTTCGTCGAACCGGACACCGCCAAACAGTGGCATCAGTACTGGATCGACACCCGACTGCAGTGGTACATCGACCTCGGCATCGATCCCGACAACCTCCGCCTCTTCGAGCATCCATTGGAGAAGCTGTCGCACTACTCGGCCGGGACCACCGACATCGAGTACAAGTTCGGCTTCGCCGGCAACCCGTGGGGTGAACTCGAGGGCATCGCCAACCGCACCGACTTCGATCTCAAGACGCACTCGGAGCACTCCGGGGTGGACCTGTCGTACTACGACCAGACCACCGACACCCGCTACATCCCGTATGTCATCGAACCCGCTGCGGGACTTACCCGTTCGTTCATGGCGTTCCTCGTCGACGCCTACGCCGAAGACGAGGCCCCGAACGCCAAGGGCGGCGTCGACAAGCGCACGGTGCTTCGCCTCGACCCCCGGCTGGCGCCGGTGAAGGCGGCGGTGCTGCCGTTGTCACGCCACGCCGACCTCAGCCCTAAGGCCCGGGACCTGGCCGCGGAGCTGCGCAATAACTGGAACATCGAGTTCGACGACGCCGGTGCGATCGGTCGGCGCTACCGGCGCCAGGATGAGATCGGCACCCCGTTCTGTGTGACGGTCGATTTCGACACGCTCGAGGACCAGGCGGTCACCGTGCGCGATCGCGACGCGATGACGCAGGAGCGCATCGGCCTCGACTCGGTGGTGGACTACCTGGCCGTGCGGCTCAAGGGCGCCAGTTAGCCCGGCCTTCACCTCGCGAGCGTGCGTGTCGTCGGGTCGACACGCCGCGCAGGGCGGCACTTCGCGCACGCTCGCAGCGGGCGCCAGCTAGAACCGGCCGCCGCCGCCCAGCATCCCGCCGCCACCTCCGCCGCCGCCCGGGGAGCCGCCGTAGGTAGTCGACGACCAGCCGCCGCCACCGCCGCCGAGGCCGCCGGACAGGATGTTGCCCAGGATGATCCCGCCGATCACGGCGCCCATGTTCGACGATCCGCCGACCCCGCCGCCGTATCGGTTCATGTACGCCCGCTGCGCGTTCTGAACGTCGTTGTTGGCCAGGGTCTGGGCCTGCGCCGCCAGCATCGCGGCGCCGTTGGCGTGCGCAATCGCCTCGCTGATGTTGGACTTCTTCTTGGACTGCGCGGCTTCCAGCTGGCGTACCGCCTCGTTGAGCCGGGTGCGTGCCTCCGGTCCGATGCTGCCGCGGCGGGTG
>JAIOQK010000422.1 GCA_021413425.1 Mycobacterium sp. | reverse complement strand
GCGGCTACCGCCTCACCGGGGTCAAGTCACTGGTCCCGGCCGCCGGGATGTGCGAATTGTTCGTCGTCGCAGCACAACTCAACGGCCGGCCCGCTCTGTTCATCGTCGAGGCCGACACCGCCGGTGTCACCGTCACCGCCGATCGCAGCATGGGACTGCGCGCCGCAGCACTCGGTCAGGTGCACCTCGAGGACGTGTCGGTGCCACTGACCGGCCGCCTCGGGCAGGACGCCGATTACTCCGAGGCGATCGCGCTGTCGCGACTCGGCTGGGCCGCACTCGCCGTCGGCACCTGCCACGCCGTGCTGGACTACGTCATCCCCTACGTCAAGGAACGCGAGGCGTTCGGCGAACCGATCGCCCGCCGTCAGGCGGTGGCCTTCATGTGCGCCGACATTGCCATCGAACTCGACGGCCTGCGGCTGGTCACCTGGCGCGGGGCGTCGCGCGCCGATCAGGGTCTGCCGTTCGCGCGCGAGGCCGCGCTGGCCCGAAAACTGGCCGTCGACAAGGGAATGCGCATCGGTCTCGACGGGGTGCAACTGCTCGGCGGCCACGGCTACACCAAGGAACATCCCGTCGAACGCTGGTACCGCGATCTACGCGGCATCGGCGTCGCTGAAGGAGTGGTGGTTCTGTAATGGCGATCAATCTGGAACTGCCCGCCAAGCTCGAAGCCGTCATCGACATGGCGCACAAGGGTGCCGCGGAGATCCTGCGGCCGATCTCGCGCAAGTACGACCTCAACGAGCACGCCTACCCCGTCGAACTCGACACCATCGCCACCCTCTTCGAGGGCATGACCGCCGCCAAGACCATCTCGTTTGCCGGCACCGACGCGTTCCGCGCCGCCGGCGACGGCCCGAAGACCAACATCAACGGCGCCAACATGTCCGCGTTGGTCAACGCACTCGAGATCGCCTGGGGCGATATCGCGCTGCTGCTGTCGGTGCCCCGCCAGGGGCTGGGCAACGCCGCGGTGTCCGGGGTCGCCACCGACGAGCAACTCGCCCGCCTCGGCGGGGGCATCTGGGCGGCCATGGCCATCACCGAACCGTCGTTCGGCTCCGATTCCGCGGCGGTGTCCACCACCGCGGTACGCGACGGCGACGACTACATCATCAACGGCGAGAAGATCTACGTCACCGCGGGATCGCGCGCGACGCACATCGTGGTGTGGGCCACCCTGGACAAGACAAAGGGCCGCGCGGCCATCAAGTCGTTCATCGTCCCGCGCGAGCATCCAGGCGTCACCGTGGAGCGCCTGGAACACAAACTCGGCATCAAAGCCTCCGACACCGCCGCGATCCGCTTCGACAACGTCCGCGTGCCCAAGGAGAACCTGCTCGGCAGCCCGGATATCGAGGTCGAGAAGGGCTTCGCCGGGGTGATGGAGACCTTCGACAACACCCGCCCCATCGTCGCGGCGATGGCCGTCGGCGTGGCCCGCGCCGCACTCGAGGAACTGCGCACCGTCCTCACCCACGCCGGGGTGGAGATCTCCTACGACAAGCCGGTGCACTCCCAGAGTGCGGCCGCCGCGGAGTTCCTGCGCATGGAGGCCGACTGGGAGGCCGGCTACCTGCTGACGCTGCGCTCGGCGTGGCAGGCCGACAACTCCATCCCCAACTCCAAGGAAGCCTCGATGGGCAAGGCCAAGGCCGCCCGGGTCGCCAGCGACGTCACCCTCAAGGCCGTCGAAATGGCAGGCACGACAGGCTATTCCGAGCAGACCCTGCTGGAGAAGTGGGCGCGCGACTCCAAGATCCTCGACATCTTCGAGGGCACCCAGCAGATCCAGCTTCTGGTGGTCGCCCGTCGGCTGCTGGGGCTGAGTTCGGCCGAGCTGAAGTAGTCACTACCGTCATAGGCATGGATTCCTTCCGCGCACTGGTGGCACGACAAGACGGCGAGACGATCACCGCCGCGATCGAGACTCTCGACGCGTCCGAACTCCTACCCGGAGACGTCACCATCCGGATCGCCTACTAGAGCGTAAAATACAAAGTCGCAATCGCGCTGAAACCTCGCGGTTGAGTGGTGCGGGAGTACACGAT
>JAIOQK010000041.1 GCA_021413425.1 Mycobacterium sp. | reverse complement strand
ACCGGACAGCCCGGACCGTGGATGAACTCCACAGCGCCGTCAAGCAATTGGTCGATGCCATTGCGGATGATCGAGTGCGTCTGACCGCCGCAGACCTCCATGATCGTCCACTCCCGGGTCGCGGTGCGCCGGATGTTGTCGACCAGTGCCTTGGCGGCGACCGGGTCGCGGAACTCGTCGAGGTACTTCACGCTGACTCCAGACCGCGCAGGTCTTCTCCCACCACCCCGCCCAGTTCCTCTTCGAGGATTCCCAGATCTGCGAACATCTGCAGGGTCTCGTTGGCCGAGACCTCATCGAGGCGGGTGATGGCGAACCCGGCGTGCACGATGGTGTACTCGCCGCGTTCCATGTCCGGCAGGTATGCCAGGCAGACCGTCTTGGTGGTGCCGCCGAAGTCGACGGTCGACATCCGGGTGCCCGACTCCTCCCAGATGTCGATCAC
Organism: Mycobacterium sp.; assembly: GCA_021413425.1. Lineage (GTDB taxonomy): Bacteria > Actinomycetota > Actinomycetes > Mycobacteriales > Mycobacteriaceae > Mycobacterium. The sequence continues at coordinate 1,817 of JAIOQK010000041.1, read as the reverse complement.
CTTGCCGGGGATTCCGAGGCACATATGCCCGTCCTTTCTATTGCCATGAGCGCGGCCGCGGCGGTGGCCTGACCGAGCGCCAATCCGCCGTCGTTGCATGCCACGATACGGTGAGTCAGTACTTCATAGCCCGCCTTGGTCAGAGATTGCCGAAGACCCTGCAGCAGCAATCGATTGGCGAACACCCCTCCGGTGAGCCCGATGACCGACACACCGGCCGCCTCGGCGCAGTTCCCGGCCGCTTCCGCGGTGGCCCGGATCACCGCCTGGTGGAAGCCGGCGGCCAGGTCGGCGACCTCGGCGCCGCCGCGCAACCCCTCGACCAGCCCGGCGATCACCGGGGCCGGGTCCATCACCGTGCCGTCCCCGCCGGAGGACACGGCGAAATCCAGCCGGACCGGCCGGCCGGCCCGGGCGCGGTGTTCGAGCTCGACCGCCGCCTGCCCCTCGTAGCTGACCTGCTGGCATACCCCGAGCAGGCTGGCGACCGCGTCGAAGAGCCGGCCCATGCTGGTGGTCGCAACGCAGCCCACCCCCCGCGGTATCTGCTGGGCCAGCACATGCAGGCCCGCCTCGCCGATCGCGGCCACCGGCGCCAGATCGGGTTCCCAGCCCACACCGGCGCGGTGCAGCAGGTCCAGCGCGATCCGGGCGGGCTCGCGCACCGCGCCGTCACCGCCGGGCAGCGCGAACGCCGCCAGATGTCCGGCCCGGGTGAACTCCGCAGGGTCGGGGACGGTCAGCAGTTCCCCACCCCAGATGGTGCCGTCGGTGCCGTAGCCGGTGCCGTCGTAGGTGACCGCGAGGATCGGGGTATCGAGCCGCCGGTGATCGGCCAGCAGCGACACCGCATGGGCATGGTGGTGCTGGACGGCGATCAGGCGGCGGCCCTGCGCGTTGCGGCGCGCCCACGATGTGGTGGCGTAGCCGGGGTGCATGTCGTGGGCGATCACGGCCGGCTGTTGACCGGTCATGAACGCCAGGTGCTCCAGGGCCGCGGTGAAGCAGGTCTGGGTGCGCGGGTCGGCCATATCGCCGAGGTGCGAGGACAGGTGCGCGTGCCGGCGGCCGTCGGCACCCGCCCCGGCCATCAGGCAGAAGGTGGTCTTGAGGTCTCCCCCGGTGGCGAGCACCCCGTCAGCGCCGGCGAGGTCCACCGTCACCGGCAGCGGCGCGTAGCCACGGGAACGCCGCAGCGGCAACTCCGCCCCCTCGTCGTCGAGGGTGACGACGGAGTCCTCGCACGGAACATGAATAGGACGGTCGTGGGTGAGGACGGCATCGGCCAGGTCGTCGATCCAACTCAGGTCCTCGTCGCGGTAGACGATCGGTGAGCCGCCCTGGTTGGCCGAGGTCATCACCAGCGGCGTGTCGCCGAGACGGTCGAACAGCAGGTGATGCACCGGCGAGTAGGCCAGCATCACGCCGAGGTCGAGCAGTCCCGGTGCGACGGCTTCGACGACCGCATCACCCAGGCGCGGCACCAGCACGATGGGCGCGGCCGGTGAGCTCAGCGCCGCGGCGGCCGCCTCGTCGATATCGACGATGCGACGGGCCGCATTCAGGTCGGCCACCATCACCGCGAACGGCTTGGCGGGCCGGTTCTTGCGCCGCCGCAGCGCCTCGACGACGTCTGCGTCGTCGGCGCGGCAGGCCAGGTGGAAGCCGCCGATGCCTTTGATGGCGACCACTTTCCCGGCCTCCAGCGCGGTAACGGTCTCCTCGATGGACCCCGACAGCGTCGGCCCGCAGTCGCCGCAGGCGATGGTCTGCGCGTGGTAGCGCCGGTCAAGCGGGTCGTGATACTCCGCCGCGCA
>JAIOQK010000040.1 GCA_021413425.1 Mycobacterium sp. | reverse complement strand
AACGGCGGGGCGGCCCGGACGGATTCTGCCGGCAATGACGACGCCTTCGGCGGAGCCGGCGGCAACGGCGGAGCCGGCGGCGGCGGGACCGCCACGAACGCCTCCGATGCCACCGGCGGCGCAGGCGGCGCGGGTGGCGCCGGCGGCGCAGGGTCCGGTGGGGCCGGCGGTTTGGGCGGCGCGGCGATCGCCCCACTGGTCGCCATCAACACTGATGCCACCGGCGGCGCTGTGCCACCAACACCGGCACCGGCGGCTGCGGCGGCGCCGGCGGCAGTGCGTTCTCGGGTGTAAACGCCTACGGCGGCCCAGCCGGCTACGGCGGAAACTCGATCAACGGCAACGGCGGTAACGCCGGCAACGGCGGCGTAGCAACGTCCAACTACACCTCCAGCATCCTCGGCGACGACGCCGTCGGCGGTGCCGGCGGCAACGGCGGAAGCGGCGGGGTCAACGGCGGAAACGGCGGAAACGGCGGCACCGGTACCGCGCTGGTCCTGGGCAGCGGCGCCGACGCGGCGGGCGGGGCTGGCGGAAACGGCGGCACCGGCGGCAGCGGCAACGGCGGAGTCGGCGGAATCGGCGGCGACGCGTTCGCCGATGACGCCAATGGGTCCTCCGAAGGCGCCTCGGCCGGAAGCGGCGGCAATGGCGGGGCAGCGCTGGGCGCCGGCAACGGCGGTGCGGGCGGTGCCGGCGGCAACGCCACCAGCCCGGGCGGTCGGGCGGGCGGCGGGGCCGGCGGACGCGGCGGTACCGCAGCCGGCACAGGTGCCGGCGGGCGAGGTGGGGCGGGCGGAGTCGCGAACGGCCGGACCCCCGCTATCGGTGGCGCCGGCGGAACCGGCGGAACCTCGACGAGCGGTGCGGGCGGTTCCGGCGGCAGCGGCGGCTCGGCTACGGCGGCCGCCACCAACGCGACGGGCACCGGTGGAACCGGTGGCGCGGGCGGCGGTGGCACGCCCGGTGGCGGTGGCGGTGCGGGCGGTTCGGCGACGACGACCGGAACCAACTCGGTGGCCTCCGGCGGCACCGGCGGCAATGGCGGTCCCACAGGAAGCATCGGCGGGGCCGGCGGCACGGCGTCCGCGGTCGGCACCGGCGCGACCGGATTCCCCGGCGCTTCGGGTAGCCCCGGCTGACATCACCTCAGTGCGGGCGGAGGGACTCGAACCCACACGCTCTCTCGAGCACCGGCACCTAAAGCCGGCATGTCTGCCAATTTCATCACGCCCGCGGCGACATCGATCGTATCGCCACACGACCCCCGGTAGGTTCGTGGTGTGCCTGTCCACCGCAGCCGCCGGGTCGCGCTGATCCTGCTGGTCATCGTCGCCGCCGCCGGCTGCCTGGCGCTGGGCTGGTGGCAATGGAGCCGGTACGAATCGGCCTCGGGGAGCTTTCAGAACCTCGGCTACGCCCTGCAATGGCCGCTGTTCGCCGGGTTCTGTGTGTACGCCTACCGCAAGTTCGTCCGCTACGAGCAGTCGCCGCCTGAGCCGGAATACGGTGCTGACGCGATGGCCGAGATTCCCGCGGGGCTGCTACCTGAACGACCCGCCCCGGCCAGCGCACCCACCGACCCCGTACTCAGCGAATACAACGCCTATCTCGCCGAGCTCGCCGAACATGATCGCGCCGACCAGAACAGGAACTCGTCATGACCGAGACCCCCGAAGCCCAGCCGATCACTCCGGTGGAGAAGATCCGTTCGGCGCTGACGTGGTACCGGGTCCTGGCCTGGATGACGGGCGTCTGGCTGATCGCGCTGTGCTACGAGCTGATCGTCAAATACATCGTGAAGGTCGAGAATCCGCCGGAGTGGATCAGTCTGGTTCACGGCTGGGTGTATTTCGTCTACCTGCTGTTCACAGCGAACCTCGCGGTGAAGGTGCGCTGGCCCATCGCCAAGACCGTCGGGATCTTGCTGGCTGGCACCATCCCATTGCTGGGCATCATCGTCGAGCAGGTGCAGACCCGCGAGATCAAGGAGCGGTTCAACCTCTAGCGAGGCTGGCCCTGAGCCAACGAGCGGAGCACCGGAACCAGCAGTGCCAGCGCGCGCCCGCGGTGCGAGACGGCATCCTTCCCCGCCGCATCGAGTTGTGCGGCGCTGCGCGTGTCGCCCTGCGGGATGAAGACCGGGTCGTAACCGAAACCGTTGTTGCCCAGGGGTTCCCGTGCAATCGTTCCTTTCCACTCCCCACGGACGACGGTGAGGGCATCGGGGCCGGATACCAGCGCACACGCCGAGACGAACGCCGCCCCGCGGCGCTCGTCGGGAACATCGCGCATCTGCGCCAGAAGCAGCGTGTAGTTGGCGGCGTCGGCGCCGTGCTCACCCGCCCACCGCGCCGAGAGCACACCGGGCATCCCGTTGAGCGCGGCGACCTCCAGTCCGGAGTCATCCGCCAAGGTCGGCAACCCGGTGGCGAGGTATCCGTCGCGCGCTTTGGCCGCAGCGTTCTCCTCGAACGTCGCGCCGGTCTCCGGCGCCTCGTCGTAGGAGTCGACGTCATCGAGGGACACCAGGTCCAGACCGGAGATGCCGGCGGCGTCGAGCACCCGGCGCAACTCGGTCAGCTTTTTGCGGTTGCGGCTGGCAACCAACAGCCGCGCGGTCAGGACCCGAACGCCTTCTTCGGCGACGGGCCTTCGGGCAGCACACCGGGATAGGGCAGTGCCAACGCCTGGCGCTGAACCTCGAACAACTGCTCGCAGCCGGCCATCGCGGCGTCGAGCATCTTGTCCAGCGTCGAGCGCGGAAATGTCGCGCCCTCCCCGGTTCCCTGGATCTCCACGAACGTCCCGGTGTCGGTCGCCACGACGTTCATGTCCACCTCGGCGCGCGAATCCTCCTCGTAGGGCAGGTCGACGCGGACCCGGCCGTCCACCACACCGACGCTGATCGCGGCGATCGCGCACGACAGCGGTTTGGGGTCGCTCAGCGCGCCCACCGCACCCAGATAGGTCACCGCATCCGACAGCGCGACGTACGCGCCTGTGATGGCGGCGGTGCGGGTGCCGCCGTCGGCCTGCAACACATCGCAGTCCAGCGCGATGGTGTTCTCCCCCAGCGCGGCCAGGTCGATGCAGGCCCGCAGCGATCGGCCGACCAGTCGGCTGATCTCCTGGGTGCGTCCGCCGAGGCGGCCCTTGACCGACTCACGGTCCGAACGGGTGTGGGTGGCGCCGGGCAGCATGGCGTACTCGGCGGTCAGCCAGCCCAGCCCGGATCCCTTGCGCCAGCGCGGAACCCCCTCGGTAACACTGGCGGTGCACATCACCCGGGTCTCGCCGAAGTTGATCAGCACCGAACCGGCCGGATGTGAGGTGAAGCCGCGCGTGATGACGACGGGCCTCAGCTCGTCGTCGGTCCGACCGTCAAGTCTTTGCCCGTTGGATTCAAGTGCCACAGCTCAAACCCTAGGACGTGGCGCACAGGTCGATCGCCTCGCCCGCCACCACGGCGTGCACCGGGCCGTCGAACTCGGCCTTGGCTTCGGCAATCACGTCTTCCCGCGAGGTCCACGGCGGGATGTGGGTGAGCAGCAGTTGCTTGACGCCGGCGCGCGCGGCGATGCGGCCGGCATCGGTTCCGGACATGTGCAGATGCGGGGGGCGCTCGGGCGAATGCGTCCAGGACGCCTCGCACAGGAAGACGTCGGCGCCGGTGGCCAATTCAACCAACGACTCGCACACCCCGGTGTCCCCACTGAATACCAGCGCGGCCCCCGAAGGGTCGGTGATCCGCAGCCCGTAGGACTCGGTGGGGTGGGTGACCAGACGCGGCAGCACGCTCAGCGTGCCGATGCGGACCTCCTCGCCGTCGGTCCACGGCCGGACATCGAAGATGTCGCTGAAGTCGTCGAGCTCACCACCAAGCGGCGACGAGGCCGCGGCCAGCCGGGTCCAGGTGTCGCTGGGGCCGTACATGAGGCCGCGCTCGGGCGCCGGGGTCGGGTGGTAGCGGCGCCACACGAACAGCCCCGGCAGATCCAGGCAATGGTCGGCATGCAGGTGCGAGAGCAGGATGTGCACCTCGTTGGGGTCGACGTGGCGCTGCAGCGCGCCGAGCACACCGCCGCCGAAGTCCACCACCAGAGGAGGGGTGTCCGGGGCGCTCACCAGGTAGCCCGATGCCGGCGAATCAGGCCCCACCACGCTGCCGGAGCAGCCCAGCACCGTGATCCGCACAGCGACAAGCTTGCCACGGCATGCGCGACCGGAGACGTCAATCGCCTCAGCGCGGCGCGGGAGCTCCGACCCCGGTGATCGCCGGGCCGAGGAAGCGTGCGGCCAGGGCGGTGAACACCGCCGGATCACCGGTGGCCTCGAAGGTCCGCGTCGAAGCCCCGGCGTCATGCGGGCGCAGCAGATCGTCCTCGGTGAGTACCCGCAGCAGATCCTTCGCGGTCTCCTCGGCGCTGGAGACCAGGGTGACCTGCTCGCCCATCGCCAGTTGGATCACCCCGGACAGCAGCGGGTAATGCGTGCAGCCCAGCACCAGGG
>JAIOQK010000421.1 GCA_021413425.1 Mycobacterium sp. | reverse complement strand
TCGGACACCACCACCGACCCCGGTCCGGACAACGCCGTCACCGCGCCGAGGTTGGCGGTATAGCCGGAGGAGAACAGCAGCGCGCTGTCCGCCCCGACGAAACTCGCCAGCGCCGACTCGAACTCCTCGTGCAGTTCGGTGTTGCCGGTGACCAGTCGCGAGCCGGTGGAGCCCGCACCCCAGGTACGCAGTGCACGAACCGCACCGTCGATCACGTCGGGATGGCGCGCCAGACCGAGGTAGTCATTGGAGGCCAGATCCACCAGGGCGGCGTCGGCCGGGCGGCTGCGCATGGTCCGCGCCAGCCCGGACTGGCGGCGCTGCGCGGCGACGGTCTCCAGCCAGGCCAACGGCGAGGCGTCGGTGGCGTGGGAACGGCCGGCGAAGCTCATCGGCGTCTACCCTACGGCCCGCGCCACCGCCACCATCCCCGCGCAGATCTGCCCGATCTCGGCGGGCGTGCAGACCAGCGGCGGCATCGCGTAGATCAGATTGCGGAACGGTCGCAGCCACACCCGGTGATCGAGTGCCACCGGCGTGGCAGCGTGCAGATCGACCGCATCGCGCATCTCGATCACCCCGATCGCCCCGCATACCCGCACGTCGGCGACGCCGGGTAGGTCGCGGGCCGGCGCCAGCCCGACGGCCAGTCCGTTGCTGATCTCTGCGACCCGCCCCCGCCAGTCGTCGCGCAGCAGCAACTCCACCGAAGCCACCGCCACGGCGCACGCGAGGGCGTTGGCCATGAAAGTCGGCCCGTGCATCAGCGCGCCGGACTGCCCGGTGCTGATCGTCTCGGCGATGGCCCGGGTGCACAGGGTCGCGGCGAGGGTGATGTAGCCACCGGTGAGCGCCTTACCGACACACATGATGTCCGGGCTCACGCCGGCGTGGTCGGCGGCGAACAGCTCACCGGTGCGGCCGAAGCCGGTGGCGATCTCGTCGAACACCAGCAGCACATCGTTGCGGTCACAGATGGCCCGCAGATCTGAAAGGTAGCGCGGATCGTGAAACCGCATACCGCCTGCGCCCTGCACCACCGGCTCGACGATCACGGCTGCGAGTTCGTCCGCGTGGGCCCGCAACTGCGCCTCGAAGTCGGTGGCGTAGTGGGGGTCGTAGTGACCCGGCGGCGGCGGAGCGAACACCTGCTCGGCCAGCACGTCACGCCACAGCGAGTGCATGCCGCCGTCGGGATCGCAGACGCTCATCGGGGTAAAGGTGTCACCGTGATAGCCGCCCCGCCACGTCATCAGCCGCCGCTTACCGAACCGGCCCAGACTGCGCCAGTACTGCAGCGCCATCTTCGCGGCCACCTCGACACTCACCGATCCGGAGTCGCTGAAGAACACCGTCTCCAGGCCGCCCGGCGTGATGTCGACGAGCAGCTGGGCCAGACGCGCGGCCGGTTCATGCGTGAGGCCGCCGAACATCACGTGGTTCATCACAGCCAGTTGCCGGCTCAGCGCCGCGTCGAGTACGGGGTGTCCGTGGCCGTGGATGGCCGTCCACCATGACGCCATCGCATCGAGGACCGCGACTTCGTCGCCGTCGCGGATCACCGTCAGCCAGGCGCCCTGCGCGGCGACGGCGACAACGGGAGTGAGCGCCTCGGATCCGATGGGACTGTAGGGGTGCCAGATGTGCGCGGCGTCGATGACGCTGATCTGCTCCGGGGTCAACGCCGACACGCTGGGAGCCTAATCGACCGTCGGACCTGCCTTCGCCGTTCACCGGCGGGGTGATCCGCCGATGCTTCGTGGCGGACCACGGTGCAGGCCCGATTGGTAGATTGAGCCCACGACCATGGCCGCACCGACACTGGCCCCGCCGACGGCGACGACCGCTGCGGGCTCTTACGATCACGCCGCGAACGCCCCGCGGCGCGCTGTCGGCTACCGCCATGACCTCGACGGACTGCGCGGTGTCGCGATCGCCCTCGTGGCGATCTTCCACATCTGGTTCGGCCGGGTGTCCGGCGGTGTCGACGTGTTCCTGGCGCTGTCGGGTTTCTTCTTCGGCAGTTCGCTTCTGCGCGGCGCACTGAGGCCTGGGGCTTCGCTGGCACCACTGCCCCGTGTCGCCCGGCTCGCGCGCCGGCTGTTGCCCGCGCTGATCGTGGTGCTGGCAGCGTCGGCGGTACTGACGATCCTGGTGCAGCCCGAGACCCGCTGGGAGACCTTCGCCGACCAGAGCCTGGCCAGTCTGGGTTACTACCAGAACTGGGAGTTGTCGACGACAGCGTCGGACTACCTGCGGGCCGGTGAGGCGGTCTCGCCGCTGCAGCACATCTGGTCTATGTCGGTACAGGGACAGTTCTACATCGCCCTGCTGATCGTGGTGCTCGGCCTGACCGCCCTGCTGCGCAACCGGTTCGGCCACCGCTTGCGACCGGTGTTCATCACGGTGTTGACCATCCTCACGTCCGCCTCGTTCGTCTATGCGGTCATCGCCCACCAGGACAACCAGACGCTCGCCTACTACAACAGTTTCGCCAGGGCCTGGGAATTGCTGCTCGGCGTACTGATCGGGGCGCTGGTGTCATACGTCAACTGGCCGATGTGGCTGCGCACCGCTCTCGCAATCGTGGGCCTGGCGGCGATCCTGAGTTGCGGCGCCCTGATCGACGGCGTCGAACAATTTCCCGGACCGTGGGCTCTGGTGCCCGTCGGCGGCGCCGTGCTGGTCATCCTGGCGGGTGCGAATCTATCCGGCGGGGTGGCTGCCGGCGGCCGGCTCCCGCTGCCCAACCGGATGCTCGCCTCCAGGGGTCTGCGGACCCTCGGCGATATGGCCTATTCGCTGTATCTGTGGCACTGGCCGCTGCTGATCTTCTGGCTGGTCTACACCGGGGAGTCGCGCGCCGGTTTCGCCGACGGCCTCGCCATCTTGGCGATCTCCCTGACGCTGGCCTACCTGACCATGCGGTTCATTGAGAGGCCGCTGCGCCAACGTTCGGCGCCGGCGGCGATACGGGCAGGCGCTGCGGGCTGGCGCAGCCGGCTGCGCCGGGGAACCATCGTGGGCGGCACCGCGGTGGCACTGCTGGGCGTCGCACTTACGGCGACATCCTTCACCTGGCGCGAGCATGTGGCCGAGCAGCGGGCGACAGGGACGGAACTCTCAGCACTGGCGCCGGCGGACTATCCCGGTGCCCGCGCGCTGGTCGATCAGGCCAGGGTGCCGCAACTGCCGTTCCGCCCGACGGTCCTTGAGGCGGAGGATGACCTGCCCGAGTCGACCAGTGACGGCTGCATCAGCGACTTCGACAACGCCGGGGTCATCAACTGCAGCTACGGCGACCTGTCAGCCACCCGAACCGTGGCGCTGGCCGGCGGTTCCCACGCCGAGCACTGGATCACCGCTCTGGACATCCTGGGCAAGGCGCACAACTTCAAAGTCGTGACCTACCTGAAAATGGGCTGTCCGCTGACCACCGAACAGAAGCCCCTGGTGATGGGCGACAACCGGCCGTATCCGAAGTGCCGCCAGTGGAACGAACGGGTGATGGCCAAACTGATCACGGACAAACCGGACTTCGTATTCACCACCTCGACCCGGCCGTGGAACATCAAGCCCGGCGACACCATGCCGGGCACCTACATCGGAATCTGGAAGACACTCAACGACAACAACATTCCGGTGCTGGCGATGCGCGACACCCCCTGGCTGGTGCGCAACGGCAAGCCGTTCCGGCCTGCCGACTGCCTGGCCAAGGGTGGCGACGCCGTCTCCTGTGGAATCAAACGCTCGCAGGTCCTCTCGGGGAGAAATCAGACCCTGGACTTCACCACTCGGTTCCCGTCGCTGAAGGTGCTTGACATGAGCAATGCGGTTTGCCGCGCCGATATCTGCCGCGCCATCGAAGGAAACGTGCTGGTGTATCACGATGCGCACCACCTCTCCGCCACCTACATGCGGACCATGACGCCCGAGCTGGGCCGGCAGATGGGTGCTGCCACCGGGTGGTGGTGACAGCCACGGACCGATGGGTGTCGAGGACCTGCTGGTCACATCCCGTTCGGATCTGGGTCATTCACCGCCCCGTGCTACGTTTCGCCTGATTTTCACAGCCTCTGGTAGGAGCTCTTCCGTGTCGACGCCCGATTCAACGCCATGGCATTAGTACTTGCCGACGAGGTCGAACCCATGGTCGCCGGTCTCCTCGGCGGCATCTCGACGAGCAGTGGCCCGACCACCGAGCAGATGATCGTTTTGGGGTCCATCGCAGGACATCTATTCGGCCGCCCGGATATCGACCTGCAGAATGTGACTCCGCTGTCGGCTGATGAATTGGCGGGGCGACTCAATCGCCGAGAGGCGCGGCTGCGGTTCGCCGAGATCATGATGACGCTCGAACTCTGTCGGCATCCGATGTCCATTGAGCAGGTGGACCTTGCCGAGAAATACGTCGCTGCCATGCGGATCAGAGGTATCGAGATCGAGTCGACCCGAGTCGCCATTGTGAAGGGCGCCGAGGCGGCGGCAACAGACCTGGAGCGTTGCTACCAGAAGATCCTGCCGGAGATTTCGGAATTGTCGCTGCGCGACCGCTACCTGCGACTCGACGAACCCGACCACGCGCTCGCCGAGCGACTGAAGAGATTGCGGGACCTGCCCGAGGACACATTGGGCTATCAGTACCTGGAGTTTTACCGCCGTAACAACATTGAGCTTCCCGGCGACGACACCCACCTGCCGGCCCACTACGTCAACCACGATATGAACCACGTCATCACCGGCTACGAGCCGACCGCACCCGGTGAGATCGCACGATCGGGATTTCTGTTGGCGGCCAATGACTCACACCACAACTGGCTCGAGTTCCTACTGACAATGTCTATTCACGAGTCCGGCGTGCTGAACCACGGCGATATCCGCGCGAAGGTGGCCACACTCGATCGCGACGGCGTTCCCGACTTCCTGGGCGAGGGATTGCAGCGCGGCGCGCAATGCTCGGTGGACCTGAGCCAAGTTGATCACCTATCGATCGCGCACCTGCCGCTTGCGCAAGTGCGGGAGAACTTCTCAGTCGCGCCGGTCGGACCCGCGCCTGCGTGACGAACATCCCCAAGTCCGTCGAAACGGCTGCCCGCCGTCGATAAGGTTCCCCCATGCCGTCGAGAGCGCGCGCCACACCCACCGTCTGGCCCGGGACCCCCTATCCGCTGGGGGCGACCTATGACGGAGCCGGCACGAACTTCTCGGTGTTCTCCGAGGTGGCCGAGCGGGTGGAACTGTGTCTGATCGACGATTCCGGCGCCGAGACCCGAATCAATCTCGAGGAAGTCGACGGCTTCGTCTGGCACGCCTATCTGCCCACCGTCGCCCCCGGGCAGCGCTACGGGTTCCGGGTGCATGGACCCTGGGATCCAGGAGGTGGGCACCGCTGTGATGCGAGCAAGTTGCTGCTCGACCCTTACGGCAAGTCCTTCGACGGCGACTTCGACTTCAGCCAGGCCCTGTACTCCTACGACCTGACCACCGGCGACCCGGCCGACGGCGGGACACCGCCGAGGGTCGACTCGCTTGGGCACACGATGACCAGCGTGGTGATCAATCCGTTCTTCCA
>JAIOQK010000420.1 GCA_021413425.1 Mycobacterium sp. | reverse complement strand
GTCGGAGACGACCTGCAGCAGGTCGCGGTCGCCGCTGACCACCACCACCGGGTCGCGGCGCTCGGCGGCGGCCAGCGTGCCCAGCACATCGTCGGCCTCGAACCCCTCCGCACCCGCGGTGGCGATCCCGTATGCGTCGAGGATCTCCATAATCATGTCCACCTGCGGACTCAGGTCGTCTGGCACCTCCTCGATGTCCACCTCGCCGTCGATCTCGTCGACTTCGGCGACCACCCGGTGGGCTTTGTAGGAGCCGATCAGGTCCACCCGCCACTGCGGCCGCCAGTCCAGGTCCAGGCAGACCACCAAGCGCCCCGGCTGCTGCCGGGTGACGAGCGTGGCGATGCTGTCGATGAAGCCCCGCGCCGCGTTCACCGGCCGTCCGTCCGGTGCGGTGATGGAGGCCGGCACACCGAAGTAGGAGCGGAACCACATGCTGGCGCCGTCGAGCAGCAACACCGGAGCGGACATAAGGCTCCACGCTAACCTGACGGGCGTGAGCGCCGGACGGTTCAGCAGCGAGGTCTACGCCCGCCGGCTGGCGGCCGCTGCCGCCGGCGCGGCTGCCGCCGGACTGGATGGTCTGGTGATCACGCCGGGTTATGACCTTCGGTACCTGATCGGCTCGCGGGCGCAGACGTTCGAGCGGCTCACCGCGTTGGTGGTTCCGGCTGGGGGCGCGGCGACACTGGTGGTGCCGCGCCTGGAACTGGCCGCGCTACGGGAGTCCGCCGTCGCGGATCTCGGCCTGAGCGTGCGCGACTGGGTGGACGGCGAGGGCCCCTACCGACTCGTCGCCGAGGCCTTGGGCGGGCGAGCGTGCGCGGTCACCGATTCGATGCCTGCGCTGCATCTGCTGCCGCTGGCCGGGATTCTCGGGACACCCCCGGTGCTCGCGACCGGGGTGCTCGCGCCGCTGCGGATGGCCAAGGATGCCGCTGAGATCGACGTACTGCGCACCGCCGGTGCGGCCATCGACCGCGTGCACGCGCGGGTGCCGCAATTGCTGCGGCCCGGACGCACCGAGGCGCAGGTCGCCGCAGATATCGCCGAAGCCATTGTGGCCGAGGGGCATTCGGAGGCCGCATTCATCATCGTCGGCTCCGGTCCCAACGGAGCCGACCCGCACCACGAGTGTTCCGACCGGGTACTTCAGGCAGGCGACATCGTCGTGGTCGACATCGGCGGCCCGGTCGAGCCCGGCTATAACTCCGATTGCACCCGCACCTACAGCCTCGGTGAGCCGGCCGATGAGATCGCGCAGCAGTACGCGGTGCTGCAGCGTGCGCAGTCCGCCGCGGTGGCCGCGGTGCGGCCCGGGGTGAGCGCGCAGGACGTCGACTCCGCCGCCCGCGACGTGCTCGCCGAGGCCGGACTGGCGGAGTACTTCGTGCACCGCACCGGTCACGGCATCGGCCTGTCGGTGCACGAGGAGCCTTACATCGTGGCCGGCAACTCTTTGCCGCTGGCGGAGGGAATGGCGTTCAGTGTCGAGCCGGGGATCTACATTCCGGGACGGTGGGGCGCCCGTATCGAGGACATCGTGATCGTCACCGCAGATGGCGCGTCACCGGTGAACACCCGCCCGCACGAGTTGACCGTCGTACCGCTGTAGCGAACCGAGCCTAGGACCGGTCCAGCAGCGTGGACGACCCGAGCACCCGCTTGACGAGCACCTCGATCACAACCCGCTTCGGGTTGGGCCTCGGGATGCGGTAGCGCTGGGCGTAGCGCAACTCGGCGTCGCGGATCGCGTCCGGATCGCGGTTGACACCGGCGATGCCCTCCAGCGATAGCCACCGGGCACCGTCCACCTGGGAGAGCACACCGATGTTGCTTCGTTCGGCGTTCACCGCCTTCTGCGAGCCGTCGCTGGTGATCACCCGGGCGATGTGTGTGGCGGGATCGAAGGTGAATCCGACCGCCACAACATGCGGGGAACCGTCGGCGCGCAGGGTGGTCAGCATCGCGAGATGACGCTCGGTGAGGAACTCGTGCGCGTCGCTGGTGAGCCTGATGGTGGTGTTCGGCATCGGGGCTCACGCTAGCGCAGGGAATAATCCCCACCATGGAGGACACGGCCGACACACCAGGTGAGGTGGCGGGGGAGGTTGTGGTGGTGTTCGGCGGCCGCAGCGAGATCGGAGTGGAACTGGCCAAGCGCCTGGCACCGGGGTGCACGGTGGTGCTCGCCGCCCGCGATGCCGACCGGCTCGGCGAGCAGGTCGCGGCGGTGCGCGCCGCGGGTGCGGCCGCCGTGCACACCTGCGAATTCGACGCCGACGACCTGGCCTCGCACGGTCCGCTGGTCGAGAAACTCCTCACCGAGCACGGATCCATCGGCACCGCGGTGCTGGCCTTCGGGGTTCTGGGCGAGCAGTCCCGCGCCGAGAGCGACCCGGCGCACGCCGCCGCGGTCGTGCACACCGACTACGTGGCTCAGGTGAGCCTGCTCACCGTGCTGGCTGCCGCGATGCGTACCGCCGGTCGCGGAGCGCTGGTGGTGTTCTCCTCAGTGGCCGGTGTACGGGTGCGCCGCGCCAATTACGTCTACGGCTCGGCCAAAGCGGGCCTGGACGGGTTCGCCAGCGGACTGTCCGACGCCCTGCACGGAAGCGGTGTGCGGCTGTTGCTGGTGCGGCCCGGTTTCGTGATCGGCCGGATGACCGCCGGCATGGACCCCGCTCCGCTGTCCAGCACGCCTGAGCAGGTGGCCGAGGCGACCGCACGCGCGCTGAAAGCGGGCAGGGCGACAGTGTGGGTGCCACGGACGCTGCGGCCGCTGTTCTTCGGGATGAAACTGCTGCCGCAGGCGATCTGGCGGAGGCTTCCCCGATGACGCCGGCGATCACCGTCGTGGGGATCGGCGCTGACGGCATGGCCGGGTTGTCGGAGGAGTCCCGCCGCGAACTGCGCAGCGCCTCCATCATCTACGGATCGCCCCGGCAACTCGATCTGCTGGACGACACCATCACCGCGCCGCGCCACCGGTGGCCCAGTCCGATGCTGCCCGCCCTCGAGTGCCTGCTCGACGACGGGCCACGAGGCCCGATCCACGTGGTCGCCAGCGGTGACCCACTGACCCACGGTGTCGGCGGGGTGCTCATCCGGTTGCACGGTGCCGACAACGTCCGGGTGCTGCCGCATGTGTCCTCGGTGACGCTGGCGTGTGCGCGGATGGGATGGAACAGCCAGGACACCGAGGTCATCAGCCTCGTCACGGCACCGGTGCACACCGCGGTGCGCCGCGG
>JAIOQK010000439.1 GCA_021413425.1 Mycobacterium sp. | reverse complement strand
CTCGGCGGTGCGACGGCGGGAGTTGCTGGCCATCCGGAAGCTGATCACCTCCTGGCCGGCGACAACGCGGCGGCGCAGGTCGGTGATGATGCGGCCGACAACGGTGATGGGTGTCTCGAACATGGCATGCCTTTCTTGGAGAACTTGATTGCGGGTTCGCAGCCTCCAGTGGGCGCGCAGGCACCGACGGGCCCGGGCCCTGCGGCACGGGATGCGCGGTCAGCGTGTGGATGAAAGCGGGGCTGGGGAAGACTTCAGCGGTTGGCGCGGTCGCGGCGGGCCAACTCGGCCAGCATCGCGTTGTAGGCGGTCAGGTCGGCCTCATGGTCGCGGTCGGCGGCGCGGTCCAGCCGGGTCGCGGTGCGCCGGTCGGTGCGCTGCCACTGGGTGAGCAGGGCGAGCAGCACCACCACAAGCGGTATCTCACCGGCGGCCCACGCGATGGAGCCACCGAGGCGCTGATCCCCGAGAAGATCGGTGTGCCAGGGCAACTGCAGCGATCGGTAGAACCGCTCGCCGAGGATTTCGGTCATTCCCATCAGCACCACGCCGAAGAAGGCGTGCAGAGGGATCGACGCGAAGACCATGCCGATCTTGCCGATCGGAGGGATCACCCGCGGGGTGGGGTCGATGCCGATCACCGCCCAGTAGAACAGGTAGCCACTGAGCAGGAAGTGGATGTTCATCAGCACGTGCGCGGCATGGTGATTCACCGCGAGATCGAAGATTCCACCGAAGTACAGGCCGTAGAAACCGGCGACGAACACCACGGTGGCCACCACCGGGTGGGTGAAGAATCGCGACCACCGGCTGTGCAGTCCGGACTGCAGCCATTCCCGCGGCCCGGGCGGGTTGTCCCTACCGGCCGGCGGGAGCGCCCGCAGGGCCAGCGTGGTGGGGGCACCGAGTACCAGCAGGATCGGAACGAGCATCGACAGCAGCATGTGGCCTGCCATGTGCATGCTGAACATGGCCGGCATGTAGCGGCCCAGACCCGACGAGGTGGCGAACAGCAGCGCAGCACAACCCAGCAGCCACGAGGTCGTGCGGCCCGGCGGCCATGCGTCACCCCGGCGGCGCAGCCGGATCACACCGGCGACGTACAGCGCCGCGAGAACGATTGCGGCCGTGCCGAATATGAGGTCGAAGCGCCAGTCGAAGAGCACCCGGGTCAGCGTCGGCGCACCGGCGAGGTCGTAGCCCAGCGCGACCTCCGCGGCCGATGGGTTCAGCGAGCGCGGCGGCGGGGGCGGCGTGCGGCCCAGGCCGACCGCGATACCGAACGTCACGCCGAACACCAGCGCCTCAACCAGCGCCAGCCGCAGCAGCGGGGTGCGTGCGCTCGCGTCGGCACGCAGAACGGCCACCACCGTGCGGCGCTGGCGCCACCCAAGGACGCCCAGTGCCGCGCACGCGACGACCTTGCCCACCACCAGTGCGCCGTAGTTGGTGGAGAAGAGTTCGGATGGCCGCAATCGGGTGAGCACATTGATGACCCCCGATGCCGCCATCGCCACGAAACACCACAGCGCGACCGCGGAGAACCGCCGCGTTGCGATGTCGACGTGCTCGCCGCCGCGCAGCGCGTGGGCCAGCAGTGCCAGCAGGCCACCGGCCCACAGCGCGCCGGCGAACAGGTGGATCATCAGGCTGTTGGCAGCCAGATCGTGTGATCCCCCGGCGGCGGAGTGTCCGGTCAGGCCCAGCGGCACCAGGGTGAGCAGCGAGCCGGCGAGCAGGGCCGGGGTCCACGCCCAGCGCAGCACCGCCGAGGCGGCCACCGCGACGATCGCGGCCAGACCTGCCGTCCACCGCCACGCGTTGGCGGTGTCCACCAGTCCGACGACCTCCCACAGTTGCGCCGGGTTGAGGTGATCGCGCAACGGCTTTCCGGACACGTCGGAGATGGTCAACGGCACCAGCATCACCGCGCACCCCGCCCACACGATCGAGGCGGCCCGCGCCGTGCGCAGTGCGCGGTAGCCGGCGACGTCGAGGACGCCGCTGTGCTGCGGGGGCGTCAGGAACGCCGCGAACAGGAAGCCGCCGACGGCGATCACCGCGGCGATCTCCCCGGCGGCCCGCACGAACGGCAGCCCGATCGTGGTGGCCGGTCCCGGATCGGGCAGGCCGGTGGCGGTGAGCGCGTCGGTGAGCGCGAGCACGCCCAGACCAGCGGCCACCAGGCCGGCGAGCACCGCGACGGAGGTCAGCACCGGCCACACCGGGCGCACGACACCTGCGGCGGTCGAGGTCACGGGGACCAGCCTAGGTGGCCTCCAATGAGCTGGGGCTTGGCAGCTAAGGCTTGGCAGCTAGGGCTTGGCGGAGTAGTCGAACTCGATGGCGTCCCCGTCAGCGCTTGTCACGGTGACGACCACGGGCTGGGTCTGCCCACCGCGGGTGATGCTGCACTCCACCGACATGCCCTCCTTGGCCACCACGTCGTCGACGCATGCGACCGCCTGGGCCGGCTGACCGTCGGACGCGAGTTTCTGCATCAGCAGGTCCTGAACCTGCTGCTTGGAGGCCACCGTGGCCACCGTCAGGTCCAGTTCCAGACCGTTGACCCCGTCGACGGTCACCCGGCGCTTGGAGGTGGTGCCGTTGACGGTGACCTCACAGGTCGCCATCTCACCGATGGTGCCTTCGAGGCCCGAATCGCAGGTCACGTCCGGAGTCGACTGCATGCCGGCCACCGCCTGTTGCAGTTGGTCCTGCGAGAGCGCCGGCGTGATGTCGTAGTTGACCGTGGAGTCGTCGACCGAGTTGACGGTCACCACGGCCTGAACGCTGTTGGTGTCGCTGAACGCGACGTCGCAGGTGGCCTTTTTACCCACCTCGCCGACGAGGTCGTCGGTGCAGGTGACCGATGTCGGCGCCGGGGTGGCGGAGGAGAACTGGTCGGTGAGGTTCTTCTGGAGGTCCGCGGCGCTGACCGACGTCGCGGTGCTGCCGACTTTCGCCGATCCGGAGCAGCCGGACAGGCCAGCGCTGAGAAGTCCGACTGCGGCAAGCGCGGCCGTACCGGCAGCGATAGTAGTTGTCTTCGCCATGGGGATCCTCCGCGGTGCGTCGCACAATATGTCGGAGGCGACAGTAACGGACTCGCCGCGGCGGGATCAGCCTTTTGGTTCGTAGGCGAAGTCGATGGCGTCGCCGTCCACCTTGGTCACGGTGAGGGTGAAGATGCTGACCGACCCCCCGGTCACCACGGTGCAGTCGGTGGTGGCACCCAGCGTGCCCTGCAGGTCGCCCGCGCACGAGGCGCTTTCGGGCTGCTGCCCGTTCTGGGCCGCCACCCGGTCGACGAGCAGTCTCTGCACCTCTCCCCGTCCCAGCGAGGGCAGCACCTCATACGACATCAGCAGGCCCTCGACATTGGTGACCTCGACCGTCCGGGTCATCGCCACACCGTCGCGGGTCACGTCGCAGCGCGCCTGCGCACCGGTCTTGCCGTCCAGCCCGGACTGGCAACTCACTTCCGGCGTGGACAGCAGCGCGCCGACGGCTGTGGCGAGTTGCCCGGCGCTGACGGCCGGGGTGACGGCGTAGTTCACCGGATCGGAGGTGGTGAGGGTGACCACCGGCTGGATGCTGTTGGTGTCGCTGAGCACGACGTCGCAGCGCGTGGAGGCGCCCGGCTGTCCAGGCAGACCGCTCTGGCAGGTCACCGACTTCGGCTTGAGGCCGGCCTCGGTGAGCCGTTTATCGATGTCGGACTGCAGGCTGGCGGCGCTGACGACCTCCGCGCTCGATCCGGTATCGGCGCAGCCGCCGGCGACGAGCATGAGCGCAAGAATCCCGGCGGCCCGGTGTGCGAGCGTCATCGGCCGCCGACCTGCCCGGCCCCGCTTTCGCGCAGCCGCGCTTCACGTAGGTAGAACTGCTCTCTGGACAACTCGTGGACGCGTTCCATGTCGGACAGGATCTCGCGCAGTTCGAGCAGAAATGCGCGCCGGCGCTCGCGCAGATCGGTGGCCGGCTCGAGCAGCTTCTGGTCGGCGGCCACCTGGCGCGCGGTGGCGAACAGCAGCGCCGACACCGACTCCTCGCTGCGCACCAGCCCCTGCGCGGCGTACTGGCTGCCCACCCCGAGCGCCCGGGTGGTGAGTTCCTTGTCGCCGATGTCGGCCGGGGCGTCGCACAGCACGTCGGCGACGATCTCGTAGGCCTCGATGAACGGGCGCAGCATCGCACTCGACATCAATGGACGCTTGGCCCGCAGTAGCGTGTCGACGGCGTCGGGCCCCGCGTCGAGCTGATTCTCCCAGTCGTGGTTCCACTCCAGTTCCTCGACGATGTTCTCCAGGAAGGTCGCCGAATCGGCGAAGTAGAACTCGAACTTCAGCAGCGAGCGCAACCGCATGGCCTGGGCCCAGAACGCATCCAAGCGCTCCCCCTCGGGCGCGCGGGCCGCGTGCACCAGGGCCAGTTCGACGATCGAGGTCTCCAGGAAAGCGTGGATCAGCGAGTTGCGGTAGAACGCACCTTCCAGTTCGTGCTCGGGGGCGATCCGCCACACCGGCTCGTGGCCGCCGTCGATACGGGTCACCGGATGCCCGCTGGACAGGGCGTCCAGCGCGGTACGCACACCTTCGGACGAATGCAGCCGCAGCGCGCTGTTTGTCATCGGGGTCTTCTTGCGTTCCAGGTAGTCCAGCGAGTCCTGCAGGGTGTGGTGCAACTGCCGCAGGGTCAGCGCACGGCCGCGGGTCGCCAGCAGCACCGTCGACACCAGTGCGGTGGCGTTGATCGGGGTCGCCCGCAGGATCCGCCAGGCCACCTCGATGGCCATCTTCTGCATGGCGAGACGTTTAGAGCTCTCGTCGGTGGCGATCGGACCATCCGGCGCACCGAGGTACTGACGCATCGAGACCGCCTCGGGGAACCGGACGTAGATCTTCCCGTAGTTGAGCTCGCCCTGGGCCTTGATGAAGTTGAACACCCACTGGGCGCCCTCGGGGATCTTCTCACCACCGCGGGCGTAGGCCGCGTACTCGGCGGTCTCGTGAAGCTGGTCGAAGCTGATCGAGGTGGGCTGCAGCAGGATGTCCTCGCTGCGTCCGTCGAGGTAGGC
>JAIOQK010000438.1 GCA_021413425.1 Mycobacterium sp. | reverse complement strand
CGAGGTCCCCGACCCGGTGTTCTCCCAGGGCATGGTGGGCCACGGCGCCGCGGTGGAACCGCCGCAACAGGTGGTCGACGCGGTCGCGCCGGTCAGTGGCAAGATCCTCAAACTGCTTCCGCACGCCTACGTGATCATGACTGCCGACAACGTGGGCGTCCTGGTACATCTGGGCCTGGACACCGTCACCCTCGACGGCGCCGGATTCACCGCGCACGTAGCCCAGGGCGACGCCGTCACCGCCGGCCAGAAGGTCATCACGTACGACGTTCCGGCGATCATCGCCGCGGGTTTGAGCCCGGTCGTTCCGGTGGTGGTGATGGACGAACGTGACCCGTCCAACATCGCCGTCGGCGAGCAGGTCAGCGCCGGCGGCTCGATAGCGGTCGGCGCAGTCCTTTTCACCGCCGGGAAATAGGATCCGGCAATGGAAGTCGTGATCCTGCACGACGAGGCGGAGATCGGCGGTGTCGCTGCTGACGCCATCGAATCCCTGCTGAACCGCAAGCCTGATGCCGTGCTGGGCCTTGCCACCGGGTCTTCACCACTGCCGATCTACGACGAACTCGCCGCACGCTGTACCGCCGGGCGGGTGTCGTTCGCGCGCGCCCGTGGTTTCACCCTCGACGAGTACGTCGGCCTGCCGCCGGAGCATCCCGAGCGCTACCGCAACGTCATCGACACCGCCTTCGTGTCCCGGGTTGATTTCCCCCCGGGCGCGGTCGCGGGACCCGACGGGCTTGCCACCGACATCCCGGCCGCGTGCGCGTCCTATGAGGAGGCGATCCACACGGCCGGCGGTATCGACCTGCAGATCCTGGGCATCGGGACCGACGGGCACATCGGTTTCAACGAGCCGGGCTCGTCACTGGCCTCGCGGACCCGGATCAAGACGCTCACACGGCAGACCCGGACGGACAATGCCCGGTTCTTCGGTGGCAACCTGGAGGCGGTGCCCACGCACTGCCTCACTCAGGGACTCGGGACGATCATGGCCGCCCGGCATGTGGTGCTGGTGGCCACTGGCCGCAACAAGGCGGAGGCCGTCCACCAACTCGTGGAGGGGCCGGTGTCCGCGCTGTGGCCCGCGACCGTGTTGCAGCACCACCCGCATGCCACAGTCCTGATCGACGACGCCGCCGCCCGCCGGCTGCAGTTGGCCGATTACTACCGCGAGACCTACCTGTCCAAACCGGACTGGCAGGGTATCTGAGGTGCTGCTGACGGCCGGCACCGTGCTGACCGGCCGGGAGTTGTTGCGGCCCGGCTGGATTGAGGTGTCCGGCCCCAGGATCACCGCGGTCGGGGCCGGCGAGGCACCCGGCCCCGCCGACCGTGATCTACCTGAGGCGACGGTGGTGCCCGGTTTCGTCGACACACATGTGCACGGCGGTGGCGGCGCGAGCTTCTCCGGCGGCACGGCCGAGACGGCAGCCGCGGTGGCTCTGCACCGCCGCCACGGCACCACCGCGCTGATCGCCTCGCTGGTCTCCGAGGCTCCCGATGATCTGTTGCGTCAGATCCGCGGCCTGGCCGACGACGTGCGCTCGGGGCTCATCGCCGGTATCCATCTCGAAGGGCCGTGGCTGGCCGAAAAGCGCTGCGGTGCACACGATCCAGCGCTGCTTCGGGATCCCGATCCGGCCGAGCTTCGTAGGGTTTTCGACGCTGCGCAGGGAACCATCAAAATGGTGACCCTGGCCCCGGAGCGCACCGGCGCCCTGGACGCGATCCGGTCGGTGGTCGGTGCCGGTGCGGTGGCCGCGGTGGGACACACCGAGGCGACCTACGAGCAGACCCGCGCCGCGATCGACGCCGGCGCCACCGTGGCCACCCATCTGTTCAATGCGATGCGGCCCATCCACCACCGCGAACCGGGGCCGGTGATCGCCCTGTTGGAGGACCCGCGGGTGAGCGTGGAGGTGATCGCCGACGGGGTGCACGTGGACGCCGCGCTCTACCGGCACGTGACCCGCAGCGCCGGGGACGACCGGGTGTCGCTGGTCACCGATGCGATGGCGGCGGCCGGGATGGCCGACGGCGCGTACCGGATCGGTCCGCTGGCGGTGGAGGTGGCCGGCGCGGTGGCGCGACTGGCCGGCACCGACACCATCGCCGGCAGCACGGCGACGATGGATCAGCTGTTCCGGTTCGCCGTCACCGGCAGCGGGTTGCCGCGCGATGCGGCGTTGCTGGCGGCGGTTCGCCAGTCCTCGATCAACCCTGCACGGGCGCTCGGCCTTCCCAGCCCCGAGCTGACCGCCGGATCCCGCGCTGATCTGGTGGTGCTGGACGGCGACCTGATGGTGAGCGACGTTCTGGTCGGCGGCGCGTGGACGGGCGAATCCGTCTCGGACGCCTAACGATTGCGTTGTAGCTCGGCAACTTCGACGGCTGCGGGGTGCGCGTGCGTGTACCCCTGTGATCTGGTGGATTCTGTTATGGATCCCTCCACTGTGCGTAAATCAGGACTGGCCGTCTCCGCTGCCGCGGGGTTCGCGCTGGTCGCCATCGGTGTGCCCCTGGCGATCGCGGCGCCGACCGCCGCGCCACCATCGGATGGCCAGGGCTACGTCAACTCCACCGCGCGGTGCACCGCACCGGATACCGCAGTGATCTTCGGGGCCACCGACACCTCCCGGGTTGCGATCTGCAAGACCGCCGGCGGCGAGTACCAGTACCGGGGCGTGCGGGTGAGCGACGGCGCCAAGCTGATCGCCGCGGCGACCCAGACCGCGGGAAACACGTTCGTGGTCAAGTACGACGGGGCCACCTACACCGTGACGCCGCAGGCGCTGAGCGTGACGATCAACGGCGACACCTTCCGTACCGAGACCTGGGCGGACTACCACGGTCCGCAGGCACCGGCGTCGGGCAGCAACACGCCGAGCACCTCGACTTCGTCGACGACGTCTGCCACTACATCCGCAACGGCGACAGCCACCACGCCAGCGTCATCGGCGCCGTCGACCTCGTCGGCCCCGAAGACGTCCGCAGCACCCTCCACCTCGGCTGCGCCGCTGCCACCGCCGTTGCCCGCCGAGGTGGGCGCCGGCACGTCCGCTACTGGCTAGCGCCTGACGGCGACGGCTAGCGCTTACAGACCGAGGGTCTTGGCGATGATGTCGCGCTGGACCTCGCTGGTGCCGCCCACGACGGTGCCCACCACGGTGGCGCGCAACTGCTCCTCCATGCCGCCCTCGACGGCGTAGCCCATTCCGCCCATCATCTGCATGCCCTCCAGTGCGGCCGCTTTGGCGAGTTCGGTCGACTTGAGTTTGACCATCGAGGCCTCGCGCGGCATCAACATATCGGGGTTCTCGTCGACCCGTTGGGCGACGTCGTGCACGAGCAACCGGGTGCACTCGATCTCGGTGGCGAGATCGGCGAGACGGTGCGAGAGAGCTTGGAAGGACCCGACAGGCTTGCCGAATTGTTCGCGAGTCTTGACGTAGGCGAGGGTGTCGTCGAAGGCGCGGCGTGCCTGGCCGATGGCCAGCGCTCCGATGATGACGCGTTCGGTGTTGAGTCCGCTGATCAACTGCGCCCAGCCTTGGCCCTCGACTCCGACGACCCGATCCTCGCCGACCTCGCAGTCGGTGAAGAACACATCGTTGACCTCCATGCCCATGGTGGCGATGGGCCGGATCTCGACACCCGGTGTCGAGGCGGGCACAGAGATCATTGAAATGCCCTGGTGCTTCTGTCCGGTATCGCTGGTCCTCGCCACCAGCAGGATGTGATCGCAGTAGTGCGCGTTGGAGATCCAGGTCTTCTGGCCGTTGATGCGGTAGCCGCCGTCTGACTTCTCCGCCTTGCAGCGAAGGGAGGCGACATCGGAGCCCGATCCCGGCTCCGACATCGCGACCGCGGACGGAGTGCCGGCCAGCACCGACCCGAGGATCTCCTTCTTGAGGTCCTCGGTGGCGGACTTGAGGTACATGTGCGAGACGATGAGGGTGACGCCGTAGCTGCCGAGCGGGATCTGGTTGTAGGTCAGTTCCTCGAGGAACAGACAGGCGTCGAACAGGCCGCCCCCGGACCCGCCGTACTCCTCGGGGATGGACAAGCCGAGGAATCCGAGTTCGGCGAGTTTGCGCGCGATGTCGAGGTTGGTGTGGGTGGTGCCGCCATTGGTCAGCTCCAGTCGCTTGTCGCGGCTGCCGCATTCCCTGGCCGCGAATTCGCGGACGGTGGAGACCAGGCTGTGTTGTTCATCGGTCAGTCGCAGGCTCATAGCGACACGCTAACCGAATAGGGACCGCCGGGGTTTCACGGCGCTGCTGACGCCTCGATTCAGCGCCGACCGTGTTCGGTTATCGCTGTGTCCGTTTCATCTCGTGGTGGGCGCTAGCTACCGACGGTGATGCCGAAGAGTCCCGCAAACGACTGTGCCCAGACCAGGGCACCCACCAGGCTGGCCGTGGTCACCAGGCCCACGTTGGCCGCCAGTGGGAGTCCAATGGCGTTGACCAGTCCGCCGATGACGTCGCCGCCGAGGATCTGCTTGACACCCTCGAGGACCAGCGCCACATCGTAAGCCGGCAACGAGATGGAGATGGCGTTGACGATGTCGGCGGTCGGTAGAAACCCGGAGTACAGAGACGCCAAGGCCGCCGAGATACCGTTCGCCGTCGAGGTGAGCCACTGCTGCACGGCGGTGACCGGATCGGTCGGGATGGGCAAGATGTCGGTAGGCAACGACGGCAGGGCAATAGCGCTGAGTTCCCGCGCGATGGACCCGGTCGGCCCGAAGGCCGCGATGAAGTCGCTGATTCCCTGCCCGACTCCATCCACCAACCTGCTCAGTACCTCGAGCGGGCTGACCTCCGGGAACAAACCGAAGGGCACCTGCAGATTCGCGGGCGGCTGCGTCGCCGTGGAGAATCCGTGTGCTGGGTCGGCGTAACCGAGGTCCACGATCACCTTCAGGACCGGCTGGATCAGATCGGCCAGCGGGTTGCCGATCAGCGGAAGAAGCCGCAGCGGCTGCAGCAAGGGCAGGTTTTCGGTCGGAATGAAGAAGTAATTCTGTGTCGGCGACTCACTCGGCAACGGGGTGGCGTCCAGCACCTCCTGCTCAGTCAGGCAGAACGTCTGGCACTTGGCGTTGGGGACGTATTTGGTGTGTACGTAGACGATCCCCATACCGGCGTTGAGCACCGACAGAAAGTTCAATGGGTAGCGCGGGAAGTCGGCAAATCCGTCGTATTCGCGGGTGTAATTGATCGTGGGATAGGCATCGTCGGCGGTGGCGCCGTAGAACGGCAGACCCAGGCTCGGCAGATCAAGGCCGGGGAATCGGGACAGGAATCCGCCGTTGGGATTCATCTCATTGCCGACGAAGACGAAGGAGATCGTGTCGCGGAGGTTCTCCGGGATCGTCGGGGGCGCCTCGGGGTTTCCCTGCTTCTGCAGCAATGCGCCGATGATGGCGCTCTGCGAGTAGCCGAAGACCGTTGTCTGCGTCCCGCCCGGTAGCAGTGCCAGCGTGTCCGAAAGGATCGTCAGACCCTGATTGACGGAGATATTCAGCGGCAGACTCTTGACGCCGGTGATCGGGTAGAGGCCCTCGGGGGTGAAGACCGCCTGCGGTGTCAGGGTGCCGCCGGGACTGTTGGGCGTGACGTAAAACTGCATCACCTTGCTGACGTATTCAGCCGACGGGATCGGCACTCCGCTGGGTCCGAGGATCAGCGGCTGGGTCGGCGCCGTAGCGGCAAGAGCCAGTGGCTGGGCAGACAGCGGCTCCGCGGGCGCCTGTGACGGCGCGGATGGCGCCGTGTCGACGATCTGCACTGCGGCCGACGGTCGTACCCGCTCTGCGGCGCGGA
>JAIOQK010000437.1 GCA_021413425.1 Mycobacterium sp. | reverse complement strand
GGTGGACCCGTAGAGCATCGCGGCCAGCACCAGCACTCCGCCGCCGATGATCAGCCAGCGCGGTGCGACATGCGGGGCGAGCCGGGCGGTGAGCACATTGCCCAGGCCGAGGGCGAGCGCGAACGGGATGAACCCGATGCCAGCGTGCAGTGCGGAGTAACCCAGCACGTCTTGCACGTAAAGCCCGATGATGACGGTCAGGGTCAGCATCACCCCGCCGGCCATGAACAGCGAGATGAACGTCATCACCCGGTTGCGATCGCTGAACAGCGACAGCGGCACCAGTGGGTGGTCGGCGTTGCGCTCGGCGATGACGAAGCCGATGCCGAGTGCGACCGCGGCCACCCCGGCGCCGATGACGAACGGATCCGTCCAGCCGCGGGGAGGCCCCTGGGTGAACACCAGCACCGCCGCGGTACACCCGAGGGTGGCCAGCAGCGCCCCGGTCACGTCGAGTTTGAGGCGCTCGTGGCGGGTCTCCTCCAGCCTGGTCACCGCGATCCAGACGATCAGCGCGCCGATCGGAAGGTTGATGAGGAAGGCCAGCCGCCAGTTGATGACGGTGAGCGCGCCGCCGATGACCAGACCGAGTACCGAGCCGAGGCCCTGCATAGCCGCCGACATCGCCATCGCCTGGTTGCGGGCGTGCCCGGGTGCGTAGGTGGTGGCGATCAGCGCCAGCCCGGTGGGTGCGGCCACCGCGGCACCGATGCCCTGGACCGCGCGCGCCGCGATCAGCAGCGGGCCGTCGGTGGCCATACCGCAGGCCATCGAGGCGATGGTGAACACACCCACGCCGGAGATGAAGGCCCGTTTATGCCCGATGGCGTCGCCGACCCGGCCGCCGAGCAGCAGCAGCCCGCCGAAGGTCAGCACATAGGCGGTGATCACCCAACTCTTGGCGGCATCGGAGAGATCGAGATCGGCCTGCATCCGCGGCAGCGCGACGATGACGATGGTGCCGTCGAGGGTCGACATCAGCTGCATACCGGTGATCGCGATGATCGCGACTCCCAGCACGCTGGAGGCGAGCGGCCGGGCCGGCGGTTCGGGAGCTTCTCCTCCGGCCATGGGTAGCTACCCTACCCAGGCCCCGCGGCCGGACACGCCGGTCGCCGGCCGTGTGTGTCAGAGCTGTGTGTCAGAGCTCTCCGGCGTCGATCGCTTCCTTGACGTCCTGGGCGTGTGCGACCTGCGCGGCGGTGTAGCCGATGAACAGCGCCACCGCACCCACGATCACCGCCACCCCGGCGACCCAGAGCAGCCCATAGGTGTAGCCCTGGTCCAGGGCGTGCAATTGGTCGGGTGTCATCTTCTTCACCGGTCCGGTGGTGCCACCCAGATAGAGCGTGCGCGAGGTGATGACGGCCTGGATGACGGCCAGTACGACGGGTCCGCCGAGGTTCTGCAGCATCAGCGCGATCGCCGACACCGGGCCGATCTGGTCCAGACCCACCCCGGCGATGGCCGAGACGGTCAGCGGAACGACGATCATGCCGATGCCGAGGCCGCCGATGGTGATCGGCAGCAGCAGATTCGGGAAGTACGGGATACCGGCGTCCAGGGTGGAGCCGTAGACCATGGCTGCCAGCACCAGCACGCCGCCGGCGATCACCAGCAGACGCGGCGCGAAGAAGTTCACCAGCTGCGAGGACACCCCGAGGCCGATACCGAGGGCGATGACGAACGGGATGAACCCGATGCCGGCGCGCAGCGCGCTGTAGCCCATGATGTCCTGCACATAGAGCCCGATGAGCACGGTCAGGGTGAACATCACCCCGCCGGCCAGGAACACCGCGGCGAAGGTGGCCAGCCGGTTGCGGTCGGCGAACAGCGCGAACGGCACGACCGGGTTGACCGCGCTGCGCTCGACGAAGACGAAGGCCGTGAATGCCGCGGCGGCGATCAGCCCGGACAGCAGCGTCATGGGCTGCAGCCAGCCGTTCTCCGGGCCCTGCGTGAAGCCGAACACCGCCGCTGTGCAGCCCACGGTGGCCAGCAGCGCGCCGGCGGCGTCGAGTTTCATCGGCTCGCGGTGCGTCTCGCGCAGGGTGGTCCGGGCCAGGTAGATCACCAGCACGCCGATCGGGATGTTCACCAGGAACGCCAGCCGCCAGGACACCTCGACCAGTGCGCCGCCGACCACCAGGCCCATCACCGAGCCGATACCGGTCATGGCGGCGAAGATCGCCGTGGCGGAGTTGCGGGCCGGGCCCTTCGGGAACGTGGTGGCGATCAGCGCCAGTCCGGTCGGCGAGGCGATTGCCGCTCCGACACCCTGAAGCAGCCGGGCGATCACCAGAGTCGATTCGTCCCAGGCGATCCCGCACAGCACCGAGGCGATGGTGAACAACGCGACGCCGACGATGAAGGTGCGCTTGCGGCCGATGGCGTCACCGAGGCGCCCGCCCAGCAGCATCAGACCGCCGAAGGTCAGCACGTAGGCGGTGATCACCCAGCTGCGCCCGGCGTCGGAGAGGTTGAGCTCGTCCTGGATCCGCGGCAGCGCCACGATGGCCACCGTGCTGTCCATGGTGGCCAGCAACTGCATGCCGCCGATCGCGACCACGGCGGAGATGAACCGCCAGGACCGCAGCCCGGAGGGTTCGGCCGGCCCGAGGTCGGCCGGGTCCACCCGCGTCGGGAGCGGATGGGGCGAGTCGGCGGCGGCCCGGAAACCGGCGGTGCGCTCGGCGTCGTTGAGAGCCGTCATGGCGGCCTACTCTACAGTAATATTAAGAGGACTTTAAAGTCCCGATAAGGTCTCGAAGGCCGCCACCGGCCCGATCACGATGACCGCCGGCGGCCGGATTCCCTCGGATCGGATGCGTTCGGGCACGTCGGACAGGGTCGCCCGGACGATCCGCTGCGCCGCCGTAGTGCCGTGCTGCACCGCCAGGACCGGCGTTTGCGCAGGTCTACCGCCCTTGAGCAGGGCCGCGGCGAATAGTTCTATCCGCTCCACGGCCATCAGCAGCACCAGCGTTCCGGACAGTTTCGCCAGCGCGTCCCAGTTCACCAGCGATTCCGGGTCATCGGGCGCCAGATGACCGCTGACCACCACGAATTCGTGATTCACCGCACGGTGGGTGACGGGCACACCGGCCAGAGCCGGAACCGCTATGGC
>JAIOQK010000417.1 GCA_021413425.1 Mycobacterium sp. | reverse complement strand
GGTGCGCTGGTGTTGCGCAGTCCGTAGCGGTCGACGATCCGGGCGATGACGGCATTGCGCCCGCCACGCTCCCAGAACTCGTTGGCGGCGAAGTCGTCGGAGGCACGCAGCATGGTGTCCAGCGATCGGCGGTCCTGTGCGCTGAGAGTCGCTTTGCCCTCGGCCACCCGCAGGAGGAGGTCGTCGGCGATGAACAGCTTGGCCACCGAGGCGATCGGGAACGCCGAGCCGTCGCCCTTGGTCACCAGCTGACCGCTCTGGCGGTCGAGGACGGCGATGCTGATATCGGCTCCGTTGCGCTGGGCCTTGGCCGTCGCCTGCTGCGCGAGCACGTCGAGGTTGACAGGTTCGCGCGGGGCGGGTGCCGGCGGGGCCTGGGGCGCCGTCTCCGGCCCGGACGACAGCAGTGTCACCGTGCGCTGGGGAAGACCCCCCGGGCCGCCGCTGAGTTGCGCCGACGACGCTCCGACCAGCAGAACAACGACCGTCGCGATCACCCCGGTGAGGAACATCGGTGTACGGCGGCGCCGCATAGCCTCTCCTCGTCTCGGCGGTCGGTTGTTGATGAAGGGTATCGGTGCGGGAACGCTCCTACACAATCTCGGCGCAACGCCACGCCGGTGGGCCCTGCTGGCCTGGTGGCCTCCGGTGCGGGACCCGATGCGATTTCGCCGCCGGCGCCCCGATCTGGCACAATGAGGCGGTCGCCTGCGCGGGCACGTTCCCATCGATGCCTGCCGCGACAGTGTCTGACCACCAGCCCGGCGGTATCAGGTGCCCTGACCGGGGCATCGCGCCGCGGCTCGACCGCAAGGAAGTGTCACCAGATGAATACGCTGGACTTCGTCGACCAGGCGTCGCTTCGCGACGACATCCCCGAGTTCGGCCCCGGTGACACCGTCGACGTGCACGTGAAGGTCATCGAGGGCAACAAGCAGCGCATCCAGGTCTTCAAGGGTGTCGTGCTGCGCCGGTCCGGCGGCGGCATCCGCGAGACGTTCACCGTCCGCAAGGAGAGCTACGGCGTCGGCGTGGAGCGCACCTTCCCGGTGCATTCGCCCAACATCGACCACATCGAGGTCGTCACCCGTGGCGACGTCCGCCGGGCCAAGCTGTACTACCTGCGCGAACTGCGGGGTAAGAAGGCCAAGATCAAGGAGAAGCGCTGAGCTTCGACATTGTGCCGCGAGAAGCGCTGAGCTTCGACATTGTGCCGCGAGAAGCGCTGAGCTTCGACGACCGCTCGGTTGGCTGCGCCCCGATGGCTAGTCTGATTTCGTGACCGTCACCCCGGATCCGGCCGACCCGACACTCCCTGCCGGCGATGCCGACGACGCCGGGACGACACAGCGCGGCAAGGGCGACGGCAAGAAACGGTCCGCCCTGCGGGAGGGCGCCATCCTGGTGGGCATCGCGGTGTTCATCTACTACGTGATGCTCACTTTCATCGCGCGGCCCTACCTGATCCCGTCGGAGTCGATGCAGCCCACCCTCAACGGCTGCAAGGGCTGTGTCGGGGACCGCATCATGGTCGACAAACTCACCTACCGGTTCAGCGACCCCGAACCCGGCGACGTGGTGGTGTTCAAGGGCCCGCCCAACTGGAACGTCGGGTACAAGTCGATCCGTTCGGAGAACACCGGCATCCGGTGGGTGCAGAACGCGTTGTCCTTCATCGGATTCGTGCCGCCGGACGAGAACGATCTGGTCAAACGTGTCATCGCCGTCGGCGGTCAGACCGTGCAGTGCCGCGCCGACACCGGCCTGACGGTCAACGATGCACCCCTGCGGGAGCCCTACCTCGATCCCTCGACCATGATGGCCGACCCGGCGGTCTACCCCTGCCTGGGCAATGAGTTCGGCCCGGTGCGGGTTCCCGAGGGGCGGATCTGGGTGATGGGTGACAACCGCACCCACTCCGCCGACTCACGCGCACGCTGCACCAGCACCCCGCAAGACGCCAAGAACGGCGTGCTCTGCACCGGGGACCCGATGAGCGGCACCGTCCCGATCGACAATGTGATCGGTAAGGCCCGATTCATCGCCTGGCCGCCCGGGCGCTGGGGTGGTGTCTCCTCGATCGACCCCCAGGTCGACCCGCAGCGGGGCTGACATGCCGGCCAGAAAGACCAATGTCGTGACCTGGCCGCCGCGCACAGTCATCCGGCGCTCGTCGGGTCTGCGCACGCTGGAGTCGGCGCTCTATCGGAGCGGACTCGGCCCGGTGGCCGGCGTCGACGAAGTCGGCCGCGGTGCCTGCGCGGGACCGTTGGTGGTCGCCGCCTGCGTGCTGGGCCCCCACCGGATGGACAGCCTGGCCGCGCTGGACGATTCCAAGAAGCTCACCGCCCGGGCGCGTGAGGAGCTTTATCCGCTGATCCGCCGCTACGCGCTGGCCTATCACGTGGTGTTCATCGACTCCGTCGAGGTGGATCGCCGCGGTGTGCACGCGGCCAACATCGAAGGGATGCGCCGTGCGGTGGCGGGGTTGTCCGCCCGGCCCGGCTACGTGCTCTCCGATGGATTCCGGGTGCCCGGCCTGGCGGCACCCTCGCTACCGGTGATCGGCGGCGACGCCGCCGCCGCCTGCATCGCGGCGGCCAGCGTGCTGGCCAAGGTGAGCCGCGACCGGATCATGGTCGCCATGGACGCGACGCACCCCGGCTACGGATTCGCCGAGCACAAGGGCTACAGCACCGCCGCGCACGGCGCCGCGCTGGCCGAGTTGGGTCCGTGCAGCCAGCACCGCCAGTCCTTCATCAACGTCCGGCGGGTGACCCGGACCGGGGGCACCGAACTGGTCGCCGAGTTCGCGGTGCGACAAGATGGAGCCACGCCGACGCAAAGGACAGCCGACTAGATGAGTGCCGAGGATCTCGAGAAGTACGAAACCGAGATGGAGCTGTCCCTGTATCGCGAGTACAAGGACATCGTCGGGCAGTTCAGCTACGTGGTGGAGACCGAGCGCCGGTTCTACCTGGCCAACAGCGACGAGCTGGTGCCCCGCAACAGCGAGGGCGAGGTCTACTTCGAATTGCGCCTGTCCGATGCCTGGGTGTGGGACATGTACCGGCCCGCCAGGTTCGTCAAACAGGTCCGGGTGATCACCTTCAAGGACGTCAATATCGAAGAGGTGGAGAAGCCGGAGCTTCGCCTGCCCGAATAGGGGCCTGTGCATCGATAAGCCGCTGGGGATAACCGCGGTGTTCCGGCCTGTGCCGGGCATGTCCAGTCGGGGCCGCGGTCCACTCTGGTCGCATGACGACACTCAGCCGCCACGAGCTCGGAGCGCTCGGCGAGCAGATCGCCGCCGACCACCTGGCTGCCCAGGGGTTGTCGATCCTGGCGCGCAACTGGCGCTGCCGGTACGGCGAACTGGACATCATCGCCGCCGAGGGTCACACGGCGGTCTTCGTCGAGGTCAAGACCCGCTCCGGCGACGGCTTCGGCGGTGTCGAGCAGGCCGTCACCCCGCGCAAGGTCCACCGCATCCGCCGGCTGGCCGGCCTCTGGCTGGCCGGGCAGGACACCCGGTGGGCTCAGGTCCGCATCGACGTGGTGGGTGTCCGGATGGGCGGCGGCACTCCCACGCTGGCGCACCTGCGGGGGGTGGGCTGATGCCGTTAGGCAGGGCATTCTCGGTGGCGGTGCGCGGCCTCGACGGCGACATCGTCGAGATCGAGGCCGATATCACGTCGGGATTGCCGGGATTCCATCTCGTCGGCCTGCCCGACGCCGCGGTGCAGGAGTCCCGCGATCGCGTCCGGGCGGCCATCACCAACTCGGGCAACACTTGGCCGATGTCCCGGCTGACGGTGGCGCTCTCCCCGGCGACGCTGCCCAAGGCGGGCTCGCTGTACGACATTGCACTGGCCGCCGCGGTGCTCTGCGCGAGCCGCACCAAACCGTGGCACCGGCTGGAGAAAACCGTTCTACTCGGCGAACTCGCCCTCGACGGTCGTATCCGGTGTGTCCACGGGGTACTGCCCGCGGTGCTCGCCGCCAAGGCGCAGGGCTGGCAGACCGTCGTCGTTCCCCTCGGCAACCTCGCCGAGGCCAGCCTGGTCGAGGGTGTGGAGGTGTTCGGGGTGCGCACCCTGCGTCATCTTCAGCAGTGGTTGGAGTCCGGCGCCGGCCTCGACGTCAGGCTGCCGGCGCCGCCGCCGGACCCGCCGCCGGCGGCCGATCTCGCCGATGTGATCGGCCAGGTGCAGGCGCGCTTCGCCGTCGAGGTGGCCGCCGCCGGGGCGCATCACCTCATGCTGACCGGACCGCCCGGGGTGGGCAAGACCATGCTGGCGCAACGTCTTCCGGGTCTGCTGCCCGATCTCACCGAGGCCGAGGCGCTGGAGGTCACCGCCATCCACTCGGTGGCGGGGATGCTCTCGTCGCGCACACCGCTGATCACCCGGCCGCCGTTCATCGCCCCGCACCACTCCTCCAGCGTGGCCGCACTGGTCGGCGGAGGGTCCGGCCTGGCCCGCCCGGGTGCTGTCAGCAAGGCGCACCGCGGCGTGCTGTTCCTCGACGAGTGCGCCGAGGTGCGCCTCGGCGCACTGGAGGCACTGCGAACTCCGTTGGAGGACGGGGAGATCCGGATAGCCCGCCGGGACGGGGTGGCCCGCTATCCGGCCCGTTTCCAGCTGATGATGGCCGCCAACCCGTGCCCCTGCGCGCCCCCCGATCCGCGGGAGTGCATCTGCTCTCCGCCCCAACGCCGCCGCTACCTCGGCAAGCTGTCGGGTCCGCTGCTGGATCGGGTGGATCTGCGGGTGCAGATGCACACCGTGCGGGCCGGGGCGTTCGCGCCCGAACAGTCCGAGGGCAGTGAGCAGGTCAGGGCCCGGGTGGCGCAGGCTCGGGCGGCCGCCGCCGAACGGTGGTGCGCGCACGGATTCACCACCAACGCCGAGGTCACCGGTGCGGTGCTGCGCCGGCACTTCGCGCTGTCGAACGCCACCATGGCACCGCTGAAGACGGCCCTGGATCGGGGTCTGATCAGCATCCGTGGCGTGCACAGGGCACTGCGGGTCGCCTGGAGCCTCGCCGATCTCGGCGGGCGCAGTGCACCCAACCGCGACGATGTCTCGGTCGCATTGAGTTTCCGCCAGGGCTCGGTGATGTCATGACCGCCGCCGAGGTGCTGCGGTCATGGGCTTACCTGTCCCGGGTGGCCGAGGCCCCGTGTGACGAGTTGGCCGCGCTCATCGCCGAGGTCGGCCCACTCGATGCCACCGACCGGATCCGCCGCGGAGAGGTGGTCCCCGCACTCGCGCAGCGCACCGAAGCCCGTCGCGATATGGACTGTGCCGCAACGGATCTGGAGATGCTGCAACGCAGGGGCGGGCGCTTGATCACCCCGGATGACGACGAGTGGCCGACCCTGGCGTTCGCCGGATTCGGCGGAGTGCCGGTCCGGGACAAGCCGCAGGGCCGCCCGCCGCTGGCCTTATGGGCGATCGGCCCGGTGCGTCTCGATGGCGTCGCAGAACGCTCCGCGGCGATCGTCGGGACCCGCGCGGCCACCGCGTACGGCGAGCATGTCGCGGCTGAACTCTCGGCCGGGCTCGTCGAACGCGACGTCGCGGTGGTCTCCGGCGGCGCCTACGGAATCGATGGGGCGGCGCATCGCGCGGCGCTGGCCGCCGAGGGGATCACCGTCGCGGTGCTGGCCGGTGGTCTGGACGTTCTCTATCCGGCCGGCCACTCGGCGCTGCTGCACCGGATCAGCCAGGAGGGTCTGCTGGTCACCGAGTACCCGCCCGGCGTGCGGCCGGCGCGGCACCGGTTTTTGACCCGCAACCGGTTGGTGGCGGCGCTCTCGGGGGCCACCGTGGTGGTCGAGGCGGCGCTGCGCAGTGGCGCCGCGAGCACGGCGGCGTGGGCCCGTGCCCTGGGGCGGGTGGTGTGCGCGGTGCCCGGGCCGATCACCTCCATGGCATCGGCAGGCTGTCATGCGCTGATGCGCTCCGGTGCCGAACTGGTGACCCGTGCTGATGAGATCGTCGAAATCGTTGGCCGCGCAGGGGAGTTCGCCGAGGACCCGGCCCGGCCCATCGACGTTCTCGATGCCCTCTCCGACGCCGAACTCCAGGTCTACGAGGCGCTGCCGGGCCGCGGTGTTCGCACGGCCGACGAGATCGCGGTGGCGGCAGGACTGCCCGCCGCCGGCGTGCTCGGTCCGCTGGCGATGCTGGAGATCGCCGGACTGGTCCAACGCGACGAGGGCAGGTGGCGGCTGATCCGCAACGGCACGACGCCCTGAAGCGCAGCGTGCCGGCCAGTGGTGTGCCGGGCGCGGCGGCGGCGAGGCGGCATCGTGAGCCGCGACACGCGTCGCGGATGCCACCCGCCGAGGAATGCGTCTGCCACCGTAGGGGAGTGGACGCGCCCGATCGATATGCCGCCGTCCTCTCCGAGTACGCCGAGCACCTGGCACTTGAACGCGGTCGATCCGACCACACCCGCCGCGCGTACCTGACCGATCTGCGATCGCTGTTCGCGTTTCTCGACCAGCGCGCACCGGAAGCGGGCTTGCAGTCGCTGAGCCTTCCGGTGCTGCGCGCCTGGCTGGCCGCCCAGGCCTCGGGCGGCTTCGCCCGCACCACGCTGGCCCGTCGGACCTCGGCGGTGAAGACGTTCACCGCCTGGGCGGTCCGTCGTGGACTGATCACCGACGATCCCGCAGCCCGGTTGCAGGTGCCCAAGGCCCGGCGCACCCTGCCGGCCGTCTTGCGCCAGGACCAGGCACGCGCCGCCATGGAGGCCGCCGATCTGGGTGCCGAGCAGGGTGACCCGCTGGCGCTGCGGGACCGGTTGATCGTGGAAATGCTCTACGCCACCGGCATCCGGGTCAGCGAACTGTGCGGTCTGGACGTCGACGACGTCGACACCGGCAACCGCGTGGTGCGGGTGCTGGGCAAGGGCAACAAGCAGCGCACCGTGCCCTTCGGGTCACCGGCGCTGGCCGCACTGACCGGATGGCTGCAGGCAGGCCGGCCGGCTCTGCTCACCCCCGAGTCGGGTCCGGCGTTACTGCTGGGCCCGCGCGGGCGCCGGCTGGACCCCCGGCAGGCCCGAACCGTCGTGCACCAGACCATGGCAGCGGTCGCCGGCGCCCCCGACATCGGGCCGCACGGCCTGCGGCACAGCGCCGCCACCCATCTGCTCGAGGGCGGCGCGGACCTGCGCGTGGTCCAGGAGTTGCTCGGCCACTCCTCGCTGGCCACCACCCAGCTCTACACCCATGTCACCGTCGCCCGGTTGCGAGCGGTCCACGACCAGGCTCACCCGCGGGCCTGAGCACCCTCAGCCGCCCAGCGGCTTGAGCCGCACCCGGGTATCGGCCAGCAGCCCGAGCGGGTTGACGTAGTCGGCGCGGGCGGCCGGTCCCCACATCGCACCCCAGTGCAGGCAGGCGGGTGCCGGACAACCCGGATGGCCGGCCATCAGCCGCCCCAGCGGTGCGCCGGCCTCGACCAGCTGACCCGGCCGCACCGCCGCCTGCACCGGCTCGTAGCTGGGCCGCAGCCCACCCGGATGTGCCACTGACACCACCGGGCGCCCCGCGAGCAGCCCGGCGAACGCCACGGTGCCCGGCCCGGCCGCGTAAACCGGCTGCCCCGCGGATCCGGCCAGGTCGACGCCCCGGTGGCCGCGCTGCCAGTCCGGTGCCGGGGCGTCGAAAGCCGTGGTCACCGCCGGCGTGCCCGGGCGGAGCGGCCACTGCAGGACGGTCTCGTC
>JAIOQK010000416.1 GCA_021413425.1 Mycobacterium sp. | reverse complement strand
TTCGCCGCCGAAGTCCTCGCCGTAGGTCAGGTCGAAGGACTCCAGCAGTTCGCGGTCCTCGTCCTCCGGAGAGACCACCTGGACGACGTAGTTCATCTCGCCGCCGAGCAGTTCGAGGGTGTCGTCGGAGACCGACTGGGTGGCGGTCACCATCTCGCCGAGGTTGAACAGCGCCTGCACCAGCGCAGCCGGGTTGGCGTTGATCTTGTCGGCGAAATCGCTCAGCGACGCGCCGCGGGCAAGCCGAATGGTCTCGCCGTTGCCGTGCGGGAGGCGCACGCCGCCGACGACAGGCGCCTGCATGTTCTCGTACTCGGCGCGTTTGGCCCGCTTCGACTTGCGGCCGCGGCGGACCGCTCCGCCGGGACGGCCGAACGCACCCGCGGCACCGCCGCGCTGACCGGGACGGCCACCGCCGCCACCGCCGCCGGGACGGCCGCGGAAACCGCCGGCGGGTGCACCGCCGGGAGCGCCGCCGCCGGGGCCGCCGGTGCGGTAGTTACCGCCGCCGGGACCGCCGGGACCGCCGGGACGGACACCCTGACCGGGTCCGGGCCGGGCACCCGGGCCGGTGGGACGTGGCGCACCGGGCCGGGTGGGACGGGCCATGCCGCCGGGCGGGCGTGGTGGCATATTGCCGGGACTGGCACCTCCGGGACGCGGGATGCCCGGTCCGGCCGGCCGTGCCCCCGGCGGGCCGACGGGCGGCCGGGCGATGGGGCGCTCGACCGGTTGGGCCGAGGAGAAGGGGTTGTTGCCGACCCGGGGCGAGCGTGGGCCACCGGGCTTGGGTGCGGCCGGGCCGGGGCGTGGGCCCGCGGCCTCGGTCGGGAGTCCGGGCTGGGCCGGTGCGGGGGGCGCCGGCGGCGCGACCGGCGGGGCCGGTGGCGCGGGGGCCGGCGCGACCGGCGGGGCGGGTGGCGCGACGGCGACCGCGCCGTTGTCGGCTGCGGCGGCCACCTTGGCCGCCGGCTTCTGCGCGGCCTTGGCGGGCGCGGCGGCGGGCGCCTTGGCACCGCCGAACGACTCCCGGAGCCGGCGCGCGACGGGAGCTTCCACCGTCGACGACGCCGATTAGACGAATTCGCCCTGCTCGCTCAGCCGGGCGAGAACTTCCTTGCTCGTGACACCGAGTTCCTTAGCCAACTCGTGTACGCGGGCCTTACCTGCCACTACCTTCTCCATCTCTGAGAGGCGTCAGCGGGGGTACGGCCGCGCCTCGGGTTTAGCTATGACGCATGGTCATCGGGACTTCACGGTGTGCTCATGTTCTTCGCTACCTGTTTCTTCCTGTGCCGGGCGGGCGAGCGCTTCGACGTGCTCGACCACCGCGGACGTGTCCGGTGAACCGGTGATGCGCAACGCTCGCGCGAAGGCCCGCCGCCGGATCGCTGCCGACAGGCAACGATCGACGGGGTGCAGCCACGCACCCCGGCCGGGATGGCAGCCTGACGTGTCAACGGTGACGGCGAATTGACCGTTTCCCATCGACACGGCCACCACACGCAGCAGTTCGACGGCCAACTCTCGCTCCCGGCAGCCGATACACATCCGTACCGGGGAATCGGTACGACGTTTCTCAGCGGCCGGTCTCTCGCGCTGGATCACGGCTGAGTCTACCGTCAGACCTGCTCGGACGGGCAATCGCCTGTTCGCCCGCCCGCTACTGCTGCCGCGGGACGTGCTGCGGAGCCTGCGGCGCAGCGACCGCCCCCGGGCCCGCCGCCGTCTCCGGGGCACCCTCGGCCGGGTGCTGTGATTCCTCGACGTCACTGCGGATGTCGATGCGCCAGCCGGTCAGCCGCGCGGCCAGCCGCGCGTTCTGGCCCTCCTTGCCGATCGCCAGCGAAAGCTGGAAATCCGGCACGATGACCCGGGCTGCGCGTGCGGCGGCGTCGACGACCTGCACGGACACCACCTTCGCCGGAGACAGTGCGTTGCCGACGAAGCGGGCGGGGTCGTCGTCGTGGTCGATGATGTCGATCTTCTCCCCGGACAACTCACTCATCACGTTGCGCACCCGCTGGCCCATCGGACCGATGCAGGCACCCTTGGCGTTGAGACCGGCCACGGTGGATCGGACGGCGATCTTGGACCGGTGCCCGGCCTCGCGGGCCACCGCGACGATCTCGACCGAGCCGTCGGCGATCTCGGGCACCTCCAGGGAGAACAGCTTGCGGACCAGGTTCGGGTGGGTGCGCGACAGCTCGATGCGGGGCTCCCGCGCGCCGCGGGTCACGCCGACCACGTAGCAGCGCACCCGGTCGCCGTGCTCGTAGCGCTCCCCGGGCACCTGCTCGGCAGCCCGGATGGTTCCCTCGGAGCCCTTGGTCTCGGTGCCCAGTCGCACGATGATGTTGCCGCGGGCGTTCTCCCGTGCGTCCCGTTGCACCACGCCCAGGACGATGTCGCCTTCGCGGGCGGAGAACTCCCCGTAGACCCGCTCGTTCTCGGCATCGCGGAACCGCTGCAGCATCACCTGGCGAGCCGTGGTGGCCGCGACCCGGCCGAACCCCTCGGGGGTGTCCTCCCACTCGCTGATGAGGTTCCCGTCCTCGTCGGTCTCCCGCGCCAGTACCTGCACCGCGCCGCTCTTGCGGTCGATCTCGATGCGGGCGTCCGCGGCGTGCCCCTCGGTGTGGCGGTAAGCGGTGAGAAGAGCCGACTTGATGGTGTCGAGCAGTTCGTCCACCGAAATTCCGCGATCGACTTCGATCGCGTGCAGCGCGGCCATGTCGATATTCATGACTGTGCCTCCATTGAGTGGGTGAATTCGAGCTCCTGGGCGCTCGGTGGCGAGAACTCCACCTGCACAACGGCTTTGACGATCTCATCGAGCGGGATGTGGCGCACCGCCCACCCGCGACCCTGACGGACCACCAGATCGACCGCGCCGTCGGCCACGGTGGCGACCCGCCCGGTCACCGTGGTGTCGTCACGTAGGTGGGCCTCCACTTTGCGTCCGCGCGCCCGGCGGAAATGCTTCTCCTGGGTCAGCGGCCGGTCGACCCCCGGCGAGGTCACCTCGAGGACATAGGCGCCATCCGTGGCGTCGCCCGAGTTGAGATCGTCGAGCAGCGCGGAGGCCGAACGGGACAGTTCGGCGACGGTGTCGAGGTCGAGGGGAACATCACCGTCGACAATGACCCGGATCAGCGGCGGGGTGGCCCGGAGGTCAACCGCGACGTCCTCCACTTCGTACCCCGACCGGGCGAACTCACCGTTGAGTAGCTCGAGCACCTGCTCTGGCGACGGTAAACCGCGTGATCGCTGCGTCACGGCGAGCTCCTCGTCTTGAGTTGTCTTCGTACGGCGCGTCGATGCGGATTCGGGGACGGTGCGGGGTCATCGCCGACGGCCCCGTGTCAAACGATACGCCCAGAACGCGGGCGGCAATGGCAGGATGTGGGCGTGCTTCACCCCCCTACCGGCCGGCCCGACGGTGAGTTCAGCAGGCGCAGCCTGCTCGCCGGTGGCGGGCGGGGCCTGCTGGCGCTGGCGCTGCTCGGCACCACCGCCGCGGCGTGCGGGTCGACACCGTCCGGCCCGGACCCGCTCGAGGAGCAGTTGGCCGGCGCCCGCCGGGACAGCGACCTGGCGGCTGCGGCGGCCAAGGCGGCACCGGCTGCGGTGGTGCCCGCCCTGGCCGAGATCGCCGCGGAGCGGGCCCGTCACGCCACCGCCCTGATCGAGGAACTGGCCCGCGCGGCCGGCAAACCCATCCCCACCGAGACCAGCGACGCGAGCTCGCCCACGCCGTCGGCGTCCGCCGCCGCCGCCCCGCCGGCGCCGCCGCCGTCGGTCGCCGAGGTGGCCGACGCGCTGCGCCGCTCGGCGGACAGCGCCGCCGCGCTGGTGCCCACGCTGTCGGGCTACCGGGCCGGCCTGCTGGGCTCGATCGCGGCGGCCTGCACCACCTCATATGAAGTAGGTCTGCCCAGGAGGCGCCCGAAGTGACGTCGCCCTCCCCATCCCCGTCGCCGGCCGAACCCGCACCGGATCCCGACCGCCCCGAGGCCCCCGACCAGGCTGCGCTCTACGACGCGGTGGCCGCCGAGCACGCCGCGATCTACGGGTACGGCATGGTCTCCGCGCACAGCCTGCCCACCCGCAACGAACTGATCTCCGAGGCGCTGGCCCAGCACCGCGAACGCCGGGAGGCAGCGATCGCGCTGCTCGACGAGCGCCAGGTTCGAGTGCCGCTGCCGGCGGCCGGCTATCAGCTGCCGATGGTGGTGGACTCCCCGACCGACGCCGCCAAGCTGGCGGTGCGGATGGAAAGCGACTGCGCGGTGGCCTGGCGGGCGGTGATCGAGCAGGCCCGTGCGGGGACCGACGGGGAGCAGGACCGGTCCCTGGGGCTCACCGCGCTGACCGAGTGCGCCATCATGGCCGCCCGCTGGCGCAGGGTGCTCAGCGCATGGCCGGTGACCGAGGCCTTCCCCGGCGGCAGCGAGTAGCCCGCCCGCTCAGGGCAGGGACGTTCAGGTCAGGCCAGGACGGCCGCGATGTCGGCCGCCGCGTCGGCAACCGGAACGTCGCGGGCGTCGCCGGTGAACCGGCTGCGCAGTTCCACGACGCCATCGGCCCAGCCTCGGCCGACCACCACGATCCACGGCACCCCGAGCAGTTCGGCGTCCTTGAACTTGACCCCCGGAGACACGGTCCGGTCGTCGAGGAGCACCTCATACCCGTCGACGTCGAGTGCGGCGGCCAGTTCCTCCGCGCCGGCGCGAGCGTCGGTGTCCTTGTTGGCGATCACCACGTGCACGTCGAACGGAGACACCGACGCCGGCCAGCGCAACCCCAACTCGTCGTGGTGCTGCTCGGCGATCACGGCCACCAGCCGGGACACTCCGACGCCGTAGGAGCCCATGGTCAGCCGCACCGGCTTGCCGTTCTCGCCGAGTACATCGACTTCGAAGGCGTCGGTGTACTTGCGGCCGAGTTGGAAGATGTGCCCGATCTCGATTCCGCGAGCACTCTCCAGTGGCCCGGCCCCGTCCGGCGAGGGGTCGCCGTCACGCACCTCGGCCGCCTCGATGGTGCCGTCCGGGGTGAAATCGCGGCCGGCCACCAGGCCGACGACATGCTTACCGGTCTCGTCAGCACCGGTGAGCCAGGACGTCCCGGTGACGACACGAGGATCCACCAGATAGCGAACACCG
>JAIOQK010000415.1 GCA_021413425.1 Mycobacterium sp. | reverse complement strand
GTGCCCCCTGGGCGGCGAACATCC
Organism: Mycobacterium sp.; assembly: GCA_021413425.1. Taxonomy (GTDB): domain Bacteria; phylum Actinomycetota; class Actinomycetes; order Mycobacteriales; family Mycobacteriaceae; genus Mycobacterium. The sequence goes on along the minus strand of JAIOQK010000415.1, from coordinate 1,970 downwards.
CGGCCAGGGTGTCGCCCAGGGACAGTGCCAGCCGCGGCGGCGGTCCGCCGGGGAAGCCGTTCATGTGCCGAAGGCCGCTGACCGCCTCGGCCACCGATGCGTACCCGGCCTTGCCGGCATCGGGCCCGGTCTGGCCGTAGCCGGACACCCGCACCAGGATGATGCCCGGATTGCGTTGTCGCAGAACGTCATAGCCGAGATCCCAGCGCTCAAGGGTGCCGGGCCGGAAGTTCTCCACGATGATGTCGGAGCGCTGTGCCAGATCGAGGAAGATGGCGCGGCCCTGCGGCTCGCGCAGGTTGAGCGTGATGGCCTTCTTATTGCGGGCGTGCACGGTCCAGAAGAAGTGATGGCCGTCGACCTCGGCCTGACCCCAGGTGCGCAGCGGGTCGGGGGAGCCGGGCGGCTCGATCTTGATGACCTCGGCGCCCATGTCGCCGAGCAGGCGGCCGGCGAACGGACCGGAGATCAGAGTGCCCATCTCCAGCACGCGGATGCCGTCCAGGGCGCCGGTCAATTCGTGGCCTTGCTGAAATCGTGGCGGGAGAGCCAGTCGGTGATGACACCCACCGCCTGCGCCAGTGTCTCGCGCTGATCCGGTCCGGCGTAGTAGTGGTTGGCGCGCGCGATCTCGTGCATCTCCTTGTCTTGCGTGCCGATGGCGTCGAAGAGCCGGCGGGTGTGGCTCGGTGTGCAGGCGTCATCGGCGAGGTTGCCGATCACCAGGGTGGGCACCGTGACATCGCGGCCGCAGGCGATACCGTCGGCGCGGGCGTCGTCGTAGCTCCACTGCGACATCCAGCTGCGCAGGGAGCAGAACCGGGCCAGGCCGATCGGGGAGTTGTTCACCACGCGCGGGTCACCCAGATAGCAGGTGCCGGGTTCGCGGTCGTTGGGGTCGACGGTCGGGTCCAGCCAGCGCGGGTCGGCCATGGTGCCGTGCACGACGAAGCAGAACTCCTCGTCCCCGCGTCCCTGCGCCTCGAGTTGGTCAAGTTTGGTTCTGACCCACGTGGTGATTCGGCGGTTGCGGTCGATCTGCGCCTGGCGGTACCGCTGCAGGAACTCGTCGGTGTAGGGCGGCTGGTTCGGGTTGTCGGGGTAGTAGAGGTCGAGTTGGGGATCGCGGCGGGTCGGGTCGGACTCGTCGAGGATGGAGGCGTCCAGCCATTCGGTGAGCGTGCCGTGGCGGCTGATGTGCGCGGCAAGCAGCATGATGCCGTCGGCTGGTGGCATGTCCACGATGGGGGCCTGCTGTTGGTAAGCCGCCTGTTGTTGATAAAACAATGACAGCGACCCGCCGCCACTCCAGCCGGCCAGCACCACCTTCGAGTAGCCCAGCCTTGTCTTCGCGTCGGTGATCACCTCGCCGAGATCCTCGACGACCTTCTCCATGATCAGGTTGGAGTCGGTGCCGCGGTACCGACTGCCGGCGTAGATGACGTGATGGCCGGCACGGGCCAGTGCGTTGACCATCGGAAGGTAGGCGCCACCGCCGATGGGGTGCATGAACACCAGCACGGTGTCGCTCGGCGTTTCCGGGATCAGCTGATAGCACTCCAGCACGACGATCTCGGCGATTCCGCCGTAGACATCGCGGACACCCGATGTGTTCTGGAAGGCAACGAGATACGGGGTGCGTTGGTATTTCATGAATGCTGGCCCAGATCCGCGGCCAATACCTCTGCCGACGGAACCAGGCGCTGGCGGGTGTCGACGGCGATCACCTTCCAGTCCACCGAGGTGTACTCGTCGAATTTGCGACGAGCCCGTTCGCGAGCTTTCTCAGGGGCGCCGTGATGCACACCCTGCGGGGCGTGACTGATGAGTCCCGGCGGCATCGGGATGCCGTAGAGCGAACCGCCGTGGAAGAACGCGATCTCGTCGAAGTCGACGTTGCGGTGATACCACGGTGTGCGTTCGGTGCCCGGCACGCCTTCGGCGGGCTTGGGCAGGAAGTTGCAGACGTA
>JAIOQK010000414.1 GCA_021413425.1 Mycobacterium sp. | reverse complement strand
CAGCACCGCGGTGCGAGCGAGGGCGTCGTCGAGACGCCGGAGCGCCTCGCCACGATCAGGGCCGTGGGCGATCACCTTGGCCAGCATCGGGTCGTAATCGCTGCCCACAGTCATCCCGGCCGACAGACCCGAGTCGATGCGGACGTGCGGTCCTGACGGCTCTGTGACCGCGAGCACCGGCCCGCCGGTGGGCAGGAAGCCGGCGCCGGGATCCTCGGCGTAGACGCGCGCCTCGATGGCATGTCCGCGCAACCGGATGTCGTCCTGGCGGTGGGTCAGCGGTTGCCCCGCTGCGATGCGGACCTGCCACTCGACCAGGTCGATGCCCGTTGTCATCTCAGTCACCGGATGTTCGACCTGAAGACGGGTGTTCATCTCCATGAAGAAGAACTCGTCGGGCCGGTCGGCGGACACGATGAACTCGACGGTCCCCGCCCCGAGGTAATCCACGCTACGAGCGGTGTTGCAGGCCGCAGCACCGATCCGTGCACGGGTGGCGTCATCGAGCAACGGCGAGGGCGCCTCTTCGATGACCTTCTGGTGACGGCGCTGCAGGCTGCACTCCCGCTCACCGAGGTGCACTACGGTTCCGTGGGCATCAGCGAGCACCTGGACCTCGATATGCCTGGGCCGCAACACGAATCGTTCCACAAAGAGCGTGTCGTCGCCGAAGGCCGCCGCAGCCTCCCGCCGGGCACCGGCGAGGGCGGCGGGCAGGTCCGCGGGGTCCTCGACGCGGCGCATACCCTTCCCCCCACCACCGGCGGATGGTTTGACCAGCACGGGGTAGCCGATGCCGGCCGCCGCGACGATCAGGTCGGCGTCACAGAGTCCGGGTTCGGCGATACCGGGAACGACCGGCACCCCGAACGCCGAGACCGCCGACTTGGCGGCGATCTTGTCGCCCATCGTCTCGATGGCGACCGCGCGCGGCCCGATGAAGACCACACCGGCGGCCTCCAGGGCGGCGGCGAAGCGGGCGTTCTCGGAGAGGAATCCGTACCCGGGATGGACAGCCTGTGCGCCGGTGCGCACCGCGGCCGCCACCACGGCGTCGATGTCGAGGTAACTCTGCCGGGCCGGCGGCGGCCCGATCCGGACCGCGACATCGGCCTCGGCGACGTGGCGGGCATCGGCGTCGGCGTCGCTGTAGACGGCGACCGATCGGATTCCCATGGCGCGCAGGGTGCGGATCACCCGCACGGCGATCTCGCCGCGGTTGGCGACCAGGACGGTGGAGAACAGCGGCTGATTCACGCTCACATCCGGAAGACGCCGTAGGAGACCGGATCGAGCGGGGCGTTGGCGCAGACCGACAGCGCAAGCCCGAGAACACTTCTGGTGTCCGCTGGGTCGATGACGCCGTCGTCCCAGAGTCGCGCGGTCGAATAGTAGGGGTTGCCCTGCGACTCGTACTGGGTGCGGATCGGCTCCTTGAACTCCTCGGCCTGCTCCGGTGTCATATCCCCGCGCACGGTCGCCAGCACCGAGGCCGCCTGCTCACCGCCCATCACCGAGATCCTGGCGTTGGGCCACATCCACAGGAAGCGCGGTGAGTACGCGCGGCCGCACATCGAGTAGTTACCGGCGCCGTAGGAGCCGCCGATGACAACGGTCAGCTTGGGCACCCGCGCGCACGCGACCGCGGTGACCATCTTGGCGCCGTGTTTGGCGATACCGGCGGCCTCGTAGTCGCGGCCGACCATGAACCCGGTGATGTTCTGCAGGAAGACCAGTGGGATGGTGCGCTTGTCGCACAACTGGATGAAATGCGCTCCCTTGAGGGCGGATTCGCCGAACAGGACCCCGTTGTTGGCGACGATGCCGACCGGGTGACCGTGGATGCGCGCGAATCCGGTGACCAGGGTGGTGCCGTAGTCGGCCTTGAACTCGGCGAACTCGCCGCCGTCGATGATGCGGGAGATCACCTCGTGCACGTCGTAGGGAGTCCGCAGGTCGACCGGGACGACGTCGTAGAGGTCTCGTTGGTCGGCGATCGGATCGAGCGCGGGGGCCACATCCCAGGGAGCCGGCTGCCCGGGCCCCAGGGTGGCCACGATGGTGCGGACGATCCGCAATGCATCGCGGTCATCACGGGCCAGATGATCGACCACTCCGGAGGTCTTGGCGTGCAGGTCCCCGCCACCCAGTTCCTCGGCGGTGACCACCTCGCCGGTCGCGGCCTTCACCAGCGGCGGCCCACCCAGGAAGATGGTGCCCTGGTTGGCGACGATGACGGTCTCGTCGCTCATAGCGGGCACGTAGGCGCCACCGGCGGTGCAGGAGCCCATCACCGCGGCGATCTGCGGGATTCCCGCCGCGCTCAGCGTCGCCTGGTTGTAGAAGATCCGGCCGAAGTGATCGCGATCCGGGAAGACCTCGTCCTGACGGGGCAGGAAGGCACCGCCGGAGTCGACGAGGTAGATACACGGGAGCCTGTTCTGAGCGGCGATCTCCTGGGCGCGCAGGTGCTTCTTCACCGAGAGCGGGTAGTAGGTGCCGCCCTTCACCGTCGCATCGTTGGCGACGATCATGCACTCCCGCCCCGAGACGCGGCCGATCGCGGTGATGAGTCCCGCAGCGGGGCAGTCGTCGTCGTACATGCCGTCGGCGGCCAGCGGGGCGATCTCCAACAACGGGCTGCCCGGATCGAGCAGGCCGTCCACCCGGTCGCGCGGCAGCAGCTTGCCGCGCTCGGTGTGGCGCTCCCGCGCGCGCTGCGGGCCACCGAGTGCAGCGGCAGCGAGCTTGTCGCGCAGTTGCGCCACCAACTCCAGGTGCGCCTGGC
>JAIOQK010000413.1 GCA_021413425.1 Mycobacterium sp. | reverse complement strand
ACCCCGACCACCACCGCGGCTTCGGACGGATGCGGCATCAGCGGGTCTTCGTCGTGGATGACCGCCACCGGGCACAGCGCGTGGTGGACCAGAGCGTTGCTGACCGACCCCAGCAGCCCGCGGGCCAGTGCACCGCGGCCGCGACAGCCGACGACGATCATGTGGGCGCCCTTGGAGGCCTCGATCAGCGCGGGAATCGGAGGGCCACTGAGCATCTCGTGGCTGATCGTGATGTCCTTGGCGGCGTCCTTCGTGGCGGCGGCGGCCACCCCGGCGGCCGCGTCGAGGATCTTGCGGGCCTCGCCCTCTTGCCACTGCAGATACTCCTGCGGCATCGGCACCTCGGGAAACGCCATCACCACCGGTGGGTTGAGCATATGGACCAACGTGAGGTCCAGGCCCTTCATCGCCGCGTCACGCGCGGCCCAGTCGACGGCCACCTTGGACACCGCTGATCCGTCCACCCCGACGACGATCGGTCCCGTGCCTGCCCCAGTTGACATTTCGCATCCCCTAAATCTCTGCTGGGCCCGACCCTAGCGTCAGGGCACTTGGGCTGTCATGAGGCATTAGTCCCTTATACGGCCGCCTCCCTTAGGGTCAGTGGCATGGACAGCGCCGAGGGCACCGGGGCGGCGGGAACTCCGGTCGCCATCGATCCCCGCTACCACGATGCGGTCCTGTTCGACCTCGACGGGGTGATCACCGACACCGCGTCGTTGCACGAGCAGGCCTGGAGGGAACTCTTCGAGGGTTACCTCGGCGGGGTGTTCACCTCCGACGACTACCGCCACCACATCGACGGCAAGGCACGCTACGACGGAGTGCGCGACTTCCTTGCCTCACGCGGGGTGACACTGCCCTGGGGCAGTCCGGCGGACCCCGCCGACGCCGACACGGTGTGCGGTCTCGGCAACCGCAAACAGCAACTCGTCACCGCCACGATCGCCGCGGGTGTTCAGGTCTTCGGATCCACCGTCGCGCTGATCAAGCAGTTGATCGGCACCGGGGTGCGGGTCGCGGTGTTCTCCGGTAGCCGCAATTGCGCGGCGGTGCTGGAATCCGCCGGCATCGCCGATCTCTTCGAAGCACGGGTGGACGGTGTGGTCGCCGCCGACCTCGGACTGCCCGGCAAGCCCGACCCGGCGATGCCCCTGGAGGCGGCGCGGCGCCTTGGCGCGCGGCCGGGCCGGGCGGTGGTGGTCGAGGACGCCGAGGCCGGTGTGACGGCCGGCCGCGAGGGCGGATTCGCCCTCGTGATCGGGGTCGACCGGTCCGGACAACGCCGCACCCGACTGCTGGAGTGCGGAGCCGATGAGGTGGTGCGTGACCTCTCGGAGGTCACCGTGCGCACCATCGACCGGCGGATGTCGGAGCTACCCGACGCGCTGGCCTCGTTCACCCAGATCGCCGGAGTGGTCTCGGCCCGTCGTCCGGCGATCTTCTTCGACTTCGACGGGACGCTGTCGACGATCGTCGACGACCCGGAGGCCGCCACCCTGGTGCCCGGCGCCGACAAGGCATTGCAGGCGCTGGCCGCGCTGTACCCGGTGGCCATTCTGTCGGGGCGCGGCCTCGACGACATCCGCGACCGGGTCGGCATCCCCGGGCTGTGGTACGCCGGCAGCCACGGCTTCGAAATCGTCAGCCCGGACGGCAGCTATCACAGCAACGAGACCGCCGCGGCCGCGATTCCGGTGCTCGCCGAGGCCGCCGCCGAGCTGACCGAACGACTCGCCCCCATCCCCGGAGTCCGGGTGGAGCACAAGAGATACGCCGTGGCCGTTCACTACCGTAACGCCGGCGCCGACGCCGCGGCGACGGTCACCGCGGCGGTGCACCACGTTGGCGGCCGCAGGGGGCTGAAGGTGACATCCGGCCGCAAGGTCGTGGAGTTGCGGCCCGACATCGACTGGGACAAGGGCACCACCCTGGAGTGGATCGTCGACCGGGTGTCCGGGCAGGAACCGTTGCTGCCGATCTTCATCGGCGACGATCTGACCGACGAAGACGCATTCGACTCGGTCCTGCACGACGGAATCGGCATCGTGGTGCGCCATGCCGAAGACGGGGACCGCGCCACCGCCGCGCGGTTCAGCCTCGAGGACCCCGACCGGACGCGAGAGTTCGTCGAGCGGATGGTCGATCAGTGCGATATCGACCGTCAGATGAGCTCCACACCATGGTCGTTCACCTTCGGTGGCTACATCCCCGGGCACGAGCGGCTGCGCGAGGCCCTATGCACCGTGGGCAACGGCTACCGCGCCACCCGCGGCTGCGCGCCGGAGGCCGACGCCGGGCCGTTCCACTACCCGGGCACCTACGCCGCCGGTCTCTACAACCGGCTGGCCGACGATATCGCCGGTGTCGAAATCGAGAACGAGAGCTTGGTCAATCTGCCCAACTGGCTGTCGCTGAAATTCCGCGTCGACGGTGGTGACTGGTTCGACGTCGATACCGCGGACATCCTGACCTATCGCCAGAACCTGGATCTGCGCCAGGCCGAACTGACCCGCGAGTTCCGATTCCGCGACGCCAGCGGTCGCACCACACGGGTGGTCCAGCGGCGCATCGCCGCCATGCACCTGCCGCACGCGTGCGCACTGGAGACCACGGTGTTCGCCGAGGACTGGTCGGGCACCCTCGAATTCCTGTCGATGGTCGACGGTGATGTGCGCAACAGCGGTGTGCAGCGCTACCGGGCGCTGTCCGACGACCACCTGGTGGCCACCTCGACCCGGGAACTCGGGGATGACTCGGTGTTGCTGATGTGCCAGACGGTGCAGTCGCGGATCCCGATCGCGGTGGCGGCCCGCACCACGGTGTGGCGCGGGGAGGCGCCGCTGGCCGCAGAAGTCCGCTTCGTCGACGAGCCCCGGCGAGTCGGGCACACCCTGACCGTCACCGTCGACGCCGGCGAGTCGGTGACCGTGGAGAAAACGGCCGCCATCTTCTCCGGGCGTGATCACGCCATCTCCGAGCCCGGCGACGCCGCAGCGCGCCTGCTGTCGACCATCGGCCGCTACGGCGACCTGCGCGACGGACACGTCCGCGAGTGGGCACACCTGTGGGAGCGTTTCGACATCGCCTTCGACGGCAGTCCGGATGCGCTGCGAGTCGCCCGGCTGCACATGCTGCAACTGCTGCAAACCGTGCCCAACCGCGACGAGGACCTCGATGCCGGACTGCCCGCGCGCGGACTGCACGGCGAGGCATACCGCGGCCACATCTTCTGGGACGAACTGTTCGTCTTCCCGGTGCTCAACATGCGCTCACCGTCGAGCACCCGCTCGCTGCTGCGCTACCGCTACCGGCGCCTGCCGCAGGCTCGCCGCGCCGCCCGGGAAGCCGGGTACGACGGCGCGATGTTCCCGTGGCAGTCCG
>JAIOQK010000412.1 GCA_021413425.1 Mycobacterium sp. | reverse complement strand
GAGACAATGCGCCGCGGCTGACCCGCGGCGGGAGACAAAGCGCCGCGGCTGACCCGCGGCGGGAGACAAAGCGCCGCGGCTAGCCGCGCAGCGCCCGGTCGACCCGGCCGCCGATCCCCCATCGCGCGGTCTTGACCATCGCCTCGCGGATGTTGGATCCGCTCATCTTGGACACACCGAGTTCGCGTTCGGTGAACGTGATCGGCACCTCCACGACCGTGAACCCCGCATTGATGCTGCGCCAGGTGAGATCCACCTGGAAGCAGTAGCCCTTGGAATCCACCGCCGCCAGGTCGATCTTCTCCAATACCTCGCGGCGGTAGGCGCGGTAGCCGGCGGTGATGTCGTTGATGCCGACACCGAGAAGCAGCCGGGCATAGGTGTTGGCGGTCTTGGACAGCACCATCCGCCGCCACGGCCAGTTGCGCACCGTGCCGCCGCCGACGTAGCGGGAGCCGATGGCCACGTCGGCGCCGGCATCGATGGCGTCGAGCAGCCGGTAGAGCTGTTCGGGGGCGTGGCTGCCATCGGCGTCCATCTCCACCAGCACGCTGTATCCGCGGGACAGTCCCCAGCCGAACGCCGCCAGGTAGGCCGCGCCGAGGCCGTCCTTGGCGGTGCGGTGCATGACGTGGATGCGGTCCGGGTTCGCGCCAGCCAGATCGTCGGCCAGCTTCCCGGTGCCGTCGGGGCTGCCGTCATCGACCACCAGGATGTGAACATCGGCCTGGGCCTTGGTGACCCGGCCCACGATCAACGGCAGGTTCTCCAGTTCGTTGTAGGTCGGGATGATCACCAGCGTCCGCTGGCTGGGACGCGCGGCGGCCTTGTCGTGCGTGCTCATGCGGCTCCTTCGTCGTGCCGCCTGGCCCGGCGCACTGACCTATTCTGCAGGATCGCCGCGGCGAGCGCCGCAAGCGCGGCCACCACCAGCAACCACTGCAGCGGCTGCGCCCAGCCGGTGGCCGGGGTGCCGGTGGTGCGCAACGGCACCTCCACGTCGAGATAGGCAGCGGTGAAGAACGACGTCCGCGCCAGTTCACGGCCGTCGGGGGCGACGGCGGCACTGATCCCGGTGGTCCCCGCCACGACCAGGAAACGGCCGTGCTCGACCGCGCGGAGCCGGGCGAAGGCCAACTGCTGTTCGCTCATGGCTTCATCGAAGGTGGCGTTGTTGGTCGGCACCGCGAGCAACTGCGCGCCGTTGCGCACCGACTCGCGCAGCGCCCGGTCGAAGATCACCTCCCAGCAGGTGGCCACTCCCACCGGGATGCCAGCCGGGTGCACCACGCCCGAGCCGGTGCCCGGAACGAAGAAGCCGGCCCGGTCGGCGTAAGACGACAGGCGGGAGAAGAACGCCCGCCACGGCAGGTACTCACCGAACGGTTGGACGATCGCTTTGTCGTGACGCTCGCCCGGGCCACCGTCCGGATCCCAGACGATGACGGTGTTGGAGGCTGCCGGGTTGTCCGGCGTCCAGTCCGGCCGGGCCAGCACCGCACCCACCAGGATCGGCACCCCGATCGCCCGGGCTGCCGTCTCTATCTCCGCGGCGGCGTCGGAGTTGAGTAACGGGTCGATATCGGAGGAGTTCTCCGGCCAGATCACGAACGCCGGCTGCCGCGCCATGCCGGCCTTGACGTCGGCTGCCAGTTGCAGGGTCTGCTGCACGTGGTTGTCGAGCACGGCGCGGCGCTGGCTGGCGAAATCCAGTCCCAGCCGGGGCACGTTGCCCTGGACGGCGGCGACGGTGACGGTCGGCTCGTCGCCGCCGGCCATCCCGGCGCGCCGCAT
>JAIOQK010000031.1 GCA_021413425.1 Mycobacterium sp. | reverse complement strand
GAGATGGGACTGGTCGGTCGTCAACTGTGGTCGCAGTCCGGACTGACCCCCGCCGACATCCAGACCGCCATCCTCTATGACCACTTCACCCCGTTCACGCTGATCCAGCTCGAGGAGTTGGGATTCTGCGCCAAGGGCGACGCGAAGGACTTCGTGGCCGATGGTGCCATCGAGATCGGCGGCCGGCTGCCCATCAACACCCACGGCGGTCAACTTGGCGAGGCCTATATCCACGGGATGAACGGCATCGCCGAGGGCGTTCGCCAACTGCGGGGCACGTCGGTGAACCAGGTCGGCGGCGTGGAGCACGTGCTCGTCACCGCCGGTACCGGGGTTCCGACCTCCGGGCTGATCCTCGGCTGACCAGGCCGGAATCGGCCTAGGCGGGAATCAACTCCACGCCCGAGAGCACGATCTCGTCGTTGCGGCCCGGCGCGGTGACGACGCCGACGTACCTATCGCCCTCGTGCCACACCTTCGCCCGGATGGTCTCGCCGGGGAACACCACGCCGGCGAAACGGGCACCGTAGGACCCGACCCGCGCGGCATCGCCGCCGAGCACGGTGTCCACAAGCGCTTTACACGTCATCCCGTAGGTACACAGTCCGTGCAGGATCGGCCGCGGGAAGCCGGCGGCCGCGGCGAAGCCGGGATCGGAATGCAGCGGGTTGCGGTCACCGCACAGGCGATACAGCAGCGCCTGCTGGCCGAGCACCGGGATATCGGCCTCAAAGTCAGGCGCCCGCTCGGGAGTCTCCGATGAAGTCGACGGTCCGCGCTCACCGCCGAAACCACCCTCACCGCGGGCGAAGATCGACCTCTTGGTGCTCCACAGCAGGTTGCCGGCCGGATCGGTCACCGTCGTCTCGTTGAGCAGCACCGCGGCTTTGCCCTTGTCCCAGATGTCGGTGACACGGGTGACGGCGCGGCCCGACCCGCTCGGCGGCAGTGGCGCCGGCACGGTGACCGCCTCGCTGGCGTGCAGCACCCGGCTGAGCTCGATGTCGACGCCCGGGAAGCTCACCTTCGGCGGCTCGGTCATGTGGAAGGTGGCCGCCACACTGCTGAAGGTGGGTAACACCTGCGGGGTGCCGTCGGTGAGGTAGCGCAACTCCCCGGGGTCCATCGGATCATGGCCGGCGCCCAGTGCCAGGTGGTAGAGCTGGACGTCGCTGCTGGTCCAGGAGAACTCCACCGGTTCCAGCTCAGCACCCAGCGCCACCGCGAGATCGATTGGCATCTCAGTTCTTTCGCTCAGCTCCGGCCGCGGCCCTGGCGTCGGCAATGTGCAGTGCGGCGAGATACCCGAAGGTCATCGCCGGCCCGATGGTCCCACCCGGGCCCGGGTAGGTGTGGCCCATCACCGGTGAACTGACGTTGCCGGCCGCGTACAAACCCTCGATCACCGAGCCGTCGTCACGCAGCGCGCGGCCGTGCACGTCGGTGCGGATGCCGCCCTTGGTGCCGAGGTCACCGGGAACCATCTTCGCGGCGTAGTAGGGCGGGTTCTTGATCTCACCGAGGTTCGGGTTGGGCTTGTTGGTGGGATCGCCGTAGTAGCGGTCATAGGCACTCTCGCCACGGTGGTAGTCCTCATCGACGCCGACCCGGGCGAAACCATTGAACTTCTCCACCGTCGTCCGCAACGCCTCGGGGGACATGCCGGTTTTCTGCGCCAACTCCTCGATGGTGTTCGCCTTGACGATGACGCCGGACTCCATCCACTTCTTCGGGATGCGCTGACCCGGTTGCAATCCCGCGAAGATGTAGCGGTCGCGGTACTGCTGATCGAAGACCAACCAGGCCGGTACATTCTCGCCCGGACCCTCGCCCTGACCGAACTCACCGCCGTACATCCGATGGCAGGCCTCCACGTAGGGCATCGATTCGTTCATGAACCGCTGCGCGTTCATGTTGACGATCATCGACCCGGGTGAGTTGCGCTCGGACAGTGCGAACCACGGCGCGCCCTCCAACGGCACCGTCGGACCCCACCAGGCGTCCTCCATGATCTCCAGGGCCGCGCCGAGTTTCTCGGCCGCCACGATGCCGTCACCGGTATTGGCCGAGGCCCCCACCGTCCACTCGGTGGTAATCGGTGCGCGCTGGTACTTACGCCGCATCTGCTCGTTGTGTTCGAAGCCGCCGCATCCCAGGATCACCGCGCGGCGGACCCGGATCAGTTGTGGTTCATCGGCTTCTGGCGCGCGGGTGTCGCGAACGTAGACCCCGCGCACCACCCCGCCTTCGACGTACAGGTCGGTCAGTGCGGTGTTCAGCAGGACCGGGACTCCGGCCTCGCGCAGGCCGATCCGCAGCGGAGCGATCAGCGCGCGGCCCATACCGACCAGGTTCTTACCCCGAGCACCCGCCCACATCGAGCGAACGCCCACCTTCAGGCTGCGCAGCACACCGCGCGGATGGCGCTTGAGCTGGTTGAGACGCACGTAGTCCTGCTGCATCACCACCACGTTGAGCGGTCCGGCCCCAGCTTCTTGGCATCGAAGGGCTCCGGCTCGACCGATCGGCCGCCGGGCCGGCCGCCAGGTTGCTCCGGGTAGTAATCGGAGTAACCCGGTACCCAGCACATCTTCAGCGGGGTGTTCTTGAGCACGAATGACAGCATCTCCGGTCCGTGCTGCAGATAGGTGTCGATCTTCTCCGGCGGAACCGCGTCACCGATGATGGCATGTAGATAAGTGCGGGCGGCCTCTTCGGTGTCGGTCACGCCGTCACGCTTGAGGATCTCGTTGTTCGGGATCCACACTCCGCCCCCGGAGCGGGCCGTCGAACCGCCGAAGTGCGGCGCCTTCTCCAGAACCACCGCCGATAGTCCCTGGTAGGCGGCGGTGAGGGCGGCGACCATGCCTGCTGCGCCACTGCCGACGACGATGACGTCGTATTCCTGCTCTGTCATACTAGAACACGTTATAGAATTGGACCCTCGGGGCGCTACTGCGAGCTGGTCACACCAACGATGGGAACCGCGGGGATGCTGAGCGTTGCCACGCGTGCGGCACTGGCCGCCGATCTTGCCCAGGCTGAGCGCAGCCGGGTTCCGCTGGGTCCGCTGACCGGCGCGCACCCCGAGATCGATGTCGTCGACGCCTACGAGATTCAACTCATCAACATCCG
>JAIOQK010000408.1 GCA_021413425.1 Mycobacterium sp. | reverse complement strand
CGGCGGCCGTCTCGCTGCGCCGCGCCGACGAAGGTCTTGCGGGCGGCGTCGGTGAACCCGGTCTTGCCGCCGATCGCCCCCGGATAGCGGATCAGTAGTTCGTCCTGGTTGACCAGAACGCGCTCGCCGGTCTCGGCCGGGAACACCGCCGTCGGCTGCGCGGTGATCTGGGCGAACACCGGGTTGGCCATCGCCGCGCGGAAGATCACGGCGAGGTCGCGCGGGGTGGTCCAGCCCGCGCCGCCGGGGCCGTCCAGGCCGGACGGGCTGGTGGCGTGGGTGTCGCTGGCGCCGACCGCGAAAGCCTTGGCGTTCATCTTGTCCACCGCGATGTCGTAGCCGCCGAGCATGTCGGCCAGGGCGTGGGCGGCGTCGTTGCCGGAGACCAGCAGGGCCGCCTCCAGCAGTTGCCGGACGGTGTAGGTGCGCCCGGCGACCAGACCGGCGCAGTTGCATTCGGTGTTCGCGGCGGCCGGGCTGGCCACCACCGTCGAATCCAGGTTGAGCTCGTCGAGGGCGGTCAGCGCCAGCAGAACCTTGATGGTGCTGGCAGGCGGACGCGCGCCGTACATCTCCCGGCCGGCCAGCACCGTCCCGGTGTCGATGTCGGCGACGATCCACCCCTGCGCGGGACCATCGGGGATCTCCACCGAGCCGACCGGCTGGATGTTGGGCTCGGCACTCGCCGGTGTGCTGACGGCGACGGCCGAGGTGGCGATGACGGTGAGGGATGCGGCCACAGCGGCCAGGAGCCTGCCCATGGCGAATCACCCTAACGGTTGGCCATGGGCTCGGCGGGCGTGTTCAATCTGGAGATCATGGACCTGGCGGAGATTTCGGACCGGATGGAAATCCAGCAGCTGGTGGTGGATTACGCCACCGCCATCGACCAACGGCGCTTCGATGATCTCGACGCGATCTTCACCCCTGACGCCTATATCGACTACCGGGCGATGGGCGGGGTGGACGGGCCCTTCGGCGAGGTCAAGGCCTGGCTGGCCGAGGTTCTGCCGAACTTCCCGGCCTACTACCACCTGGTCGGCAACTTCGACATCCGGCTGTCCGGGGACACCGCCGCCGGCCGGACCATGTGCTTCAACCCGATGAAACTCAGCGATGACGGCCGGATTCTGTTCTGCGCGCTCTGGTACGACGACGAGTTCGTCCGGACCCCGGCGGGGTGGCGGATGACGCGGCGGGTGGAGACCAAGTGCATGGACAAGATGCTGTGACCGGCGATTAACGCCCGGCAGACCGAATCTGGCAGAATCACCGCTGGCCACGCGAGGCAAAACCGGATTCCGGCATCCCGCCGGTGATCGCTGAATTGCAGCGTGAGACTTAGGAGTAGTTCATGGCTGTCAAGATCAAGCTCACCCGCCTTGGCAAGATCCGCAATCCCCAGTACCGCATCGCCATCGCTGATGCCCGCAACCGCCGCGACGGCCGTTCCATCGAGGTCATCGGCCGCTACCACCCCAAAGAAGAGCCGAGCCTGATCGAGATCGACTCCGAGCGCGCGCAGTACTGGCTGTCGGTCGGCGCCCAGCCCACCGAGCCCGTGCTCAAGCTGCTCAAGATCACCGGCGACTGGCAGAAGTTCAAGGGCCTGCCCGGTACCGAGGGCACGCTGAAGGTCAGGGAGCCCAAGCCCAGCAAGCTCGATCTCTTCAACGCCGCCCTGGCCGCCGCCGACGGCGCGCCCACCGGCGAGGCCACCGCGCTCAAGAAGAAAAAGGCCCCGGCGAAAAAGACCGATGCGGCCGAGAAGGCTGAAGCGGCGGAAGCGGCCGAGAAGCCTGAGGAGGCGGCCGCCGAGCCGGCAGCCGAGGCTCCCGCCGAAGCCGCCGCCGAGCCTGCCGCCGAGACCGCGCCGGAGCCCGAGCCCGCCGCCGAGGCAGCCCCGGAGGCGGAACCTGCCGCCGAGACCGCCGAGTCAGCGCAGCAATGAGCTCCGCCGTCGTCGACGCCGTGGAGCATCTGGTCCGCGGGATCGTCGACAACCCCGATGACGTCCGGGTCGACATGGTGACCAACCGGCGCGGCCGCACCGTGGAGGTGCATGTGCACCCCGACGATCTGGGCAAGGTGATCGGTCGCGGCGGGCGCACCGCCACCGCACTGCGCACCCTGGTCGCCGGCATCGGCGGACGCGGCATCCGCGTCGACGTCGTGGACACCGATCAGTAGCCCCCCCAATGGAACTGGTGGTCGGACGGATCGCCAAGGCGCACGGCATCACCGGCGAGGTGGTCGTCGATGTGCGCACAGATGATCCCGAGGCGCGGTTCGTCACCGGTCACAGCCTGCGGCTGAAGAACCCGCGCGCCGGAACCGAGCGCGAGGCCGTCATCGAGTCCGTGCGCCCGCACGGCGCGCGACTGCTGGTGCGCCTTGCCGGTGTCGCCGACCGCAACGGCGCCGACGCGCTACGCGGCGGGCTCTTCATCGTGGACTCCGCCGATCTGCCGCCGATATCGGATCCCGACGAGTTCTACGACCACCAACTCGAAGGGCTGCAGGTGCGCACCGTCGACGGTCGCCCGCTTGGAACGGTGACGGAGGTGCTGCACACCGCAGGTGGTGAATTGCTCGCTGTCCGAGGCGAATCCGGCGCCGAAGTACTCGTCCCGTTCGTCGCGGCCATCGTCACCTCGGTGTCACTGGCCGATCAGGTGGTGGAGATCGACCCGCCCGAAGGTCTGCTGGATCTGGATTAGGAGTGCGCAGCGGTGCACATTGATGTCATCACGATCTTCCCGGACTATCTCGACCCGGTCCGGCAGTCGTTGCCGGGCAAGGCAATCGAGTCCGGGCTCATCGGCTTCGCCGTTCACGATCTGCGCCGGTGGACCCACGACGTGCATCACTCGGTCGACGACTCGCCCTACGGAGGCGGGCCCGGGATGGTGATGAAGGCTCCGGTCTGGGGGGAGGCCCTCGACGAGATCTGCACCGCCGACACCCTGCTGGTGGTGCCCACCCCGGCCGGCCGGCCGTTCACCCAGTCGCTGGCGCAGCACTGGACGGTCGAGAGTCATCTGGTGTTCGCCTGCGGTCGCTACGAAGGTATCGACCAGCGCGTCGTCGACGACGCCGCCACCCGGATGCGCGTGGCGGAGGTCTCAATCGGCGATTACGTGCTGGCAGGCGGCGAGGCGGCTGCTCTGGTGATGATCGAGGCGGTCGTGCGGCTGATGCCGGATGTGATGGGAAATCCGTTGTCGCCCAAAGACGATTCCCACTCGCCGGACAACATGGGTCGGCTGGAAGGACCCAGTTACACTCGCCCGCCGGTATGGCGCGGGCTCGCCGTGCCCGAGGTGCTGCTCTCCGGCGATCACGGCCGGGTCGCAGCATGGCGCCGTGAGCAGGCGATGGAACGCACCCGGGAGCGCCGCCCCGACTTGCTCGGCGGGGGTGACGGTTAGGTCCGGCCGCCCGGGAACATGGTCTTGACCGCATCGGTCAGCGTGTTGCGTGCGGTGGCCTCGTCAACGGGCTGCATCGAGGCGACGGCGATCACGTAGCGGCGGTCCGCGCCGGCCACGCCGGTGGACATGTGGACCTGGTTGGGGCCGTCCCAGCAGCACATCCAGCCCTGCTTCACCGCGACCGGCTCCGCATAAAGCCCGTCGGGGATTCCGAAGCGCTGCGGGTAGCCGTCGATGCCCAC
>JAIOQK010000407.1 GCA_021413425.1 Mycobacterium sp. | reverse complement strand
ATAGCGGGCCGCCGGAATCCGGATCGCGCGGGAGGCCATCTGGGTGTCGGTGAGCCAGTCGGGATCGAGTCCACCGCGTTCGATCAGCGCGTGCATCAGGGCGTCACCGTCGCCGCTGGCCAGGCCCGGCACATCGCCGATTCGATAGCCGTTGTCCCGCAGAGCATTCAGTAATGCGATCGTGCTAGACGGGGTGTCCAGACCGACGGCGTTGCCGATCCGGGAGTACTTGGTCGGATACGCCGAAAACATCAATGCGACACGCTTATCACCGGCGCCGACGCGGCGCAGGGTGGCGTAGTTGACTGCGAGGCCGGCGACTCGTGCGCACCGCTCCGGATCGGGTACGTAGGAGATCAGGCCCTCGGCGTCGATCTCCTTGAACGAGAACGGGACCGTGATGATGCGTCCGTCGAATTCCGGGACGGCAACCTGGGTGGCGACATCGCGGGGACTCATACCGCTGTCGTTTGCCGCCCACTGTGCGCGTGAACTTGTCAGGCACAGTCCCTGAAGGATCGGAATATCCAGAGCAGCAAGGTGTGTGACGTTCCAGCTGTCGTCATCTCCCCCGGCGGTCACCGCCGCCGGCACCGCCGCACCCGCGGCGAGCACGGTCACCACCATCGCATCGACACCGCTCAATAGATCCAGCAGTTCGGTCTCAGGGGTTCGCAAGGATGTGCAGTAGATGGGCAGCGGGCGTCCGCCCGCCCGTTCGATCGCGCAGCAGAGCGCTTCGACATAGGCGGTGTTGCCGGCCAACTGCTGGGCGCGGTAGTAGAGGACCGCAATCCTGGGCGCGTCAGCGGTCACGGCTGCGCGGGCTGCGGCCATGTCCGGGAAGCAGGCCACGCCACCCGGACAGCCGGGGCACCCCGACGCGGTCGGGCAGACGCGCTCCAGCACGCCCCAGGCCGGCGTTGCCGCCGGCGGGCTGAACCCGTACCCGGTCATCAGCACGGTGTCGCAGAGGAAGTCGTGCAACTGGCCCAGGTTGGCCACGCCGCCCTCGGCCAGATAGATATGTGCCTGCACGGCGATTCCCGCGGGCACGGTGGAGCGTTCCATCAGGTCGGCGTCGGGCGCCTGCTCGCCGCTGACCACCACGGCCGGAACCCCGCTCGCGATGACGGTGTCGATGGTGTTCTGCAAGGCCCGGTAGCCGCCCAGGACCCGAACCACCACCACGGCGGCGCCCTCGAGCAACTCGGCAAGCTGGCCGGCGGCCAACCTCGTCGGGTTGGCCCAGCGGTAGCCCGCATCGCTGGCGCGCGCGGTGATCAGGTCGGTGTCGGAAGTCGACAGCAGCACGATGGTGGGCCGGGGCACCCCAATACCGTAGCCACGCCGTCGTACCGTGGACCGGTGGCCCGATCGCGCAAGGATGACGCCTGCCCCGGCGCCCTGCACGTGCACCAGGCCGCCGACGGTGCCTTGGCACGGGTGCGCCTGCCGGGCGGGATGATCACCGCCGGTCAGCTGGAGTCGCTTGCCGAGGCCGCCGAGCGATTCGCCGCCGGAATTCTCGAGATCACCGCCCGGGGCAATCTGCAGGTGCGTGGGATCACCGACACCTCGGCGGTTGCCGATGTGGTGGCCGCGGCCGGGCTGCTGCCATCGCCCACCCACGAGCGGGTGCGCAATATCGTCGCCTCACCGCTCTCGGGCCGCCTCGGTGGCGTGGTTGATGTTCGGCCGTGGGTGGAGGAACTGGACAGCGCGATTCAGGCCGAGCCGGCGTTGGCCGGGCTTGGGGGCAGATTCTGGTTCAGCATCGACGACGGCAGTGCTGACGTATCCGGTCTGGGCGCTGACATCGGCGCCCACGCCGTCGACGGCGATACCGTCGCGCTGCTGCTGGCCGGCCGCGACACCGGTATCCGGCTGGGCCCGGATCGCGTAGTCGACACCCTGGTGTCGATCGCAACCCGATTCACCCTGATGCGCGGGAATGCATGGCGAATCGGCGAATTGGACGACGATTCGGAGCTGCTGACCGGGCTGACTCCATCGGCGGCCGCAGGTGCCGGTTTCACACCGGTGACCCGTCCGCCGGTGGGGTGGATCGAGCAGGACGACGGAGAGGTCACTATCGGCGCAGCCGTCCCGCTGGGTGTGCTGTCGGTCCGGCAGGCACAGTTCGTGGCCGCCATAGATGCACCGGTGGTGATCACGCCGTGGCGCTCGCTGCTGGTGTGCGATCTCGCCGAGGGCGTTGCCGACACGTCATTGCGGGTGCTACCGCCATTGGGGCTGGTCTTCGACGAGACCTCGCGCTGGCTCGAGGTGAGTGCCTGCGTGGGCAGTCCGGGATGTGAGCACTCCCGCGCCGATGTGCGAGCTGAGGCCGTCCGGGTGGCCGAATCAGGCAGCGCTGCGGCGAACAGGGTTCATTTCGTGGGTTGCGAACGCGCCTGCGGCAGCCCGCCGGCCGGTGAGGTACTGGTGGCCACAGCAGACGGTTACCGGGCGATGTCGCGTCGCGCGGGCCCGCCGTAGGGTGAGGACGTGCTCGACTACCTCCGCGATGCCGGCGAGATCTACCGGCAGTCCTTCGCGACGATACGGGCCGAGGCGGACCTGAGCCGATTCCCTGACGACGTCGCCCGGGTGGTGGTGCGGATGATCCACACCTGCGGGCAGGTGGATCTGTCCGAGCACGTCGCCTTCACCCCCGGCGTCGTCACCGCGACCCACGCCGCACTGGCCGCCGGGGCGCCGATCCTCTGCGACGCGTCGATGGTGGCCGCCGGTATCACCGCGGCGCGGCTGCCGGCCGGCAACGAGGTGGTGTCGCTGGTCACCGATCCCCGAGCGGCGGAGTTGGCGGCGCGGCGCGACACCACCCGCTCGGCCGCGGGGGTCGAGTTGTGGGCCGAGACGATGGGCGGGGCGGTGCTCGCCATCGGCAACGCGCCGACAGCGCTGTTCCGGTTACTCGAGTTGATCGACGACGGCGTACCCGCCCCCGTTGCGGTGCTCGGCGGTCCGGTGGGATTCGTCGGTTCCGACCAGTCCAAGCAGGAACTGATCGACAACCCGCGCGGGATGGACTATCTGGTGGTGCGGGGACGTCGCGGGGGTAGCGCGATGGCTGCGGCAGCGGTCAACGCGATTGCGAGTGCCCGCGAATGAACGGAACTCCCCCGGGAAGCGGCACGCTGTACGGCGTCGGGCTGGGACCCGGCGATCCCGAACTGGTGACCGTCAAGGCCGCGCGAGTGATCGCCCAAGCCGACGTGGTGGCCTATCACAGTGCGCGGCACGGCCGCAGTATCGCCCGCGGGATCGCCGAGCCGTATCTGCGCCCCGGCCAGATCGAGGAACACCTCGTCTACCCGGTGACCACCGAGACCACCGACCACCCCGGCGGTTACGACGGGGCGATGGAGGACTTCTACGCCGAAGCCGCCGATCGGATCGCCGCACACCTGGAGGCCGGTCGCGATGTCGCGCTGCTCGCCGAGGGTGACCCGCTGTTCTACAGCTCCTACATGCATATGCATACCCGCCTGGCCGAGCGCTTCACCGCGGTGATCGTGCCCGGCGTGACCTCGGTCAGCGCCGCCTCGGCCGCCACCGGGATTCCGTTGGTGACCGGCGATCAGGTGCTCTCGATACTGCCCGGCACGCTGCCGCCCGCCGAACTGGCGCGGCGGCTGGCGGACACCGATGCGGCGGTGGTCATGAAACTCGGCCGCACCTACGCCGCGGTGCGCGAGGCGCTTTCGCTTGCCGGTCGCCTCGATGACGCCGTCTATGTGGAGCGGGCCAGCAGCGACGGCCAGCGCGTGCTGCCCGCCGCCGATGTCGACGCCTCGACTGTGCCGTACTTCTCGATGGCGCTTCTGCCGGGTGCGAACCATCGCGATGAGCGGCCCGGGACCGTCGCCGTGGTGGGTCTGGGACCCGGCGCGCTGGACTGGATGACGCCGCAGAGTCGCAGCGAACTGTCCGCCGCCACCGACCTGATCGGCTACGGCCCGTATCTCGACCGGGTACCGATCCGCCCCGGGCAGCGCCGACACGCCAGCGACAACACCGACGAACCCCAGCGCGCCCGACTGGCCTGCGAACTGGCCGAGCAGGGCCGCGCAGTCGCGGTCGTCTCCTCCGGCGATCCAGGTGTGTTCGCAATGGCGACCGCCGTACTGGAAGAGGCCAAGCAGTGGCCGAACGTCGCCGTGCGGGTAATCCCGGCGATGACGGCCGCCCAAGCCGTGGCCAGCCGGGCGGGCGCACCGCTGGGACACGACTACGCGGTGCTGTCGCTATCTGATCGGCTCAAGCCATGGGAGGTGATCACCGCCCGGATCTCCGCCGCCGCGCAGGCCGATCTGGTGCTGGTGATCTACAACCCAGCATCTAAGACCCGCACCTGGCAGGTGGCGGCGATGCGCGATCTGCTGCTCACCCACCGCGACGCCGGCACCCCGGTGGTGATCGGCCGGGATGTGTCCGGTCCGAACGAGTCGGTGAAAGTAGTCAGGTTGGCCGATCTCGACCCGGCCGATGTCGACATGCGCTGTTTACTGATCATCGGTTCGTCGCAGACCCAGTGGTACGCCGCAGCAACTGGGGACACGGTGTTCACACCGCGGCGCTACCCCGGCTGAGGACCCAGTCAGCCGCGGCGTCCACCGAGTCGACGACGTGCAGCCCCGACGGCAGGGCCGGCCGCTCGATCATGACCACCGCGATTCCCAGGTCGCGGGCGGCGTCGAGTTTGGCGCGGGTGAGGTCTCCCCCGCTGTTCTTGGTGACCAGTGCCTCGATGCGGTGCGTGGTCAACAGATCCCGCTCGCCGTCGTAGCGGTACGGCCCCCGGGAGAGCAGCAGTTCGTGGTCGGGCGGCAGGTCGGCGATATCGGGCGCAGTCACCACCCGGATCAGAAACCATGCCCGGCTGTCACGGAAGGCCGCGGCACCGGAGCGCCCGGTGGTGAGGAACACCCGCGAATGACCCCGGGCCGCGACGTGCGCGGCAGCCTCGGCATCCGAGCTCACCACTGTCGATCCCGCCGGGTCCCACGGTGGGCGGTTGAGCACCATGTGCGGCAGGTTCAGCTCCGCGCACGCGGACGCGGCGTGGGCGGTCATGGTCGATGCGAAGGGGTGTGTCGCGTCGGTGACGGCATCAATATCGTTGTCGCGCAGCCACTGCCGCAGTCCGTCGACTCCGCCGAAACCGCCGGTGCGGACCGCTCCGACCGGCAGAGCGGGATCGGGTACCCGGCCGGCCAGTGAGCTGATGACCTCGACTCGCGCGTGCAGTCGTACGGCGAGCTCACGCGCTTCGGAGGTCCCGCCGAGCAGCAGCAGTCGCATCAGTGCCGGGTCCCGCGCGTGCGTCCCGAGGAGTACAGGTAGCTGTCCGGAAAACCCTCGGCGGCCAGTACGTCACCGACGATGATCACCGCGGTGCGGGTGACCGTTGCCTGTCGCACCTGCTCGACGATATCGGCGAGTGTTCCGCGCAGCACTGTTTGCGCCGGCCAGCTGACGAATGCCACCCCCGCGACCGGGGTGTCCGCAGCGCGGCCGGCCGTCAGCAACTCCTCGACGACCACGTCGATGCGATGCGCCGCGAGGTGGATGACCAGTGTGCCGCCGGCGGTGGCCTGCACGCCGAGTTCCTCCCCGGCCGGCATCGCCGTCGACAGCGTGGCGACCCGGGTGAGCGTCACCGTCTGCGCCACCCCCGGCACCGTCAACTCCCGGCCGAGTGCGGCGGCCGCGGCGGCGAAGGCCGGCACACCGGGAACGATCTCGTAGTCGATGCCGAGATCCTCCAGTCGGCGGCTCTGTTCGGCCACCGCGCTGTAGAGCGACGGATCACCGGAATGCAGGCGAGCCACATCGTTGCCGTCGGCGTCGGCCCGCGCCAACTCATCGACGATCTCATCCAGGGTCAGCGGACCGGTGTCGATGACCCGCGCATCCGGCGGACACAGTGCCAGCAGATCGGTGGGCATGATCGAGCCCGCGTACAGGCAGACCCGGCACCGCTGCAGCAGTCGCTGGCCGCGCACGGTGATGAGATCGGCGGCACCCGGCCCGGCGCCGATGAAGTAGACCGTCATAGCAGCGTCACCACCCACATCGTCATAGGACGATCACAGACCATTGCGTGATCGGCATGAGCGGGCGCCAGCCGGTGAAGCCGCCGAGTGGCTCACCGCGGTAGTGCTGGAACCGGCGCAACTCGCCGCCGAGGCGGGAATGCCACTGCACCAGCAGTGCCTCCGACTCGGCGGTGACCGCGTTGGCGACCAATCGGCCCCCGGCCAGCCGCTCGGTACACGCTGCCAGCAACCCGGTCTTGGTGAGCCCACCGCCGATGAAGATCGTGTCTGGCGTCGCTGCACCGTCGAAGGTGTCCGGTGCCTCGCCACGCACGTCGATGTCGGATCCGAAGGCGCGGGCATTGGCCGCGATCCGCTCGCGCCGCTCGGCGTTGTCCTCGAATGCCACCGCACGACACCCCGGTGCGCTGCGGCACCACTCCACCGCGATGCTGCCCGAACCGGAGCCCACATCCCACAGCAGCTGCCCCGGCAGCGGAGCAAGGGCGGCCATGGTGACCGCGCGCACGGTCTGCTTGGTGATCTGCCCGTCATGGGAGAGCGCATCGTCGGGCAGGCAGGGGCCGATGCGGTCATCGGGCAGATAGCGGACCGCGACCACGTTGAGGTCGTCGATGTCAGCGGCGGTGACCGACCAGGCGTCGGCCCGGCGGTGCCGGATCCGCTCCGCGTGCCCGCCGAGTTGCTCGAGAACGGTGAATTCCGATGCGCCACGACCGGTTTCGGTGAGCACGCCGGCCAGCGCCGCCGGGGTGTCCCCGTCGCGGGATAGCACCACCGCCTGGCCACCGCGGCGCACCGCGGTGTGCACCGGTGCCGTGACGAGGCTGATGACCTCGGTGTCCTGGCTGTTCCATCCCATCCGCGCACACGCCAGCGTCACCGAGGACACATGCGGCAGCACCCGGACGTTGTCGGCACCGTGCAAC